>DASVMA010000213.1:0-3201 GCA_036384595.1 Cellulomonas sp.
GCTGCCCACGACCGATGTCCTCATCGGCCTGCTCCCCGCGACGCCCGAGACCCACCACGCGATCGGCTCGGGCGTGCTCGGGCTCCTGCCGCCGCACGCGTGGGTCGTCAACGTGGGGCGGGGATCGACGCTCGACGAGGAGGCCCTGCTCGACGCGCTGCGCACCCAGCGGCTCGCGGGTGCGGCGCTCGACGTGTTCGAGACCGAGCCGCTGCCAGACGGCTCACCGCTCTGGGACTCCCCGCACGTCCTCATCAGCCCGCACGCCGCCGGTGGACGGCCCCAGGGCGCCTCGGAGCTGATCGGGCACAACCTGGCGGCGTTCGAGAGCGGGCTCCCGCTGCGCAACGTCGTCGAGCACTGAGACAGCGCCTGCGCTCACCAGCGGCCGTGGCGAGGTCGCGGCTGGCACACCGGGCACGTGAACGAGGACCGGTTCATGAACTCGTCACGTCGGACGGGAGCACCACACCGCCGGCACGGCTCGCCCGCACGCCCATACACGGCCAGCGACCGGTCGAAGTACCCCGACTGACCGTTGACGTTGACGTACAGCGCGTCGAAGCTCGTGCCGCCCTGGGCGAGCGCCTCGGTCATGACCTCGGTGGCCGCGTCGAGCGCGCGCTCGACCTCGACGCGGCGCAGCGTGTCCGTCGGGCGCGCGTAGTGCAGACGGGCACGCCACAGGGACTCGTCGGCGTAGATGTTGCCGATGCCCGAGACGAGGGTCTGGTCGAGCAGGGCACGCTTGAGACCCGTTCGGCGGGATCGGACCGCCGCCACGAGCGCCGAGCGGTCGAGGGCTGGGTCGAGCAGGTCGCGGGCGATGTGGGCCACGGGGCCGGGGACTGCTGCCAGGGGTGATCCGAGGCCGCCAGGTGCGCCGTCGGGCGTCGGCCCGAGGTCCGCGACCGACAGGTGACCGAACGTGCGCTGGTCCACGAAGTCCAGCGCGGCACCGCCCGTGAGGTCGAGACGCACGCGCAGGTGGGGGTGGGACCCGCCGGCCTCGACCTCGGCCGGTGTCGTGCGCACGAGGAGCTGGCCGCTCATCCCGAGGTGCGCCATGAGCGCGTCGTCCGGCTCAGAGCCCGTGACCGGGTCGAGCGGAAGCCACAGGAACTTGCCGCGGCGGACCGCTGCCTCGAGGCGCCGCCCGGACAGTCGGCCGGCGAAGTCGAGCGGCCCGCCCTCGTGGCGTCGCACGCTGTAGTCGCGGCGGACGTCGACGGCGGTCACCGTGCGGCCCAGGACGTGGCGCGCGAGCCCGTCGCGAACCGTCTCGACCTCAGGGAGCTCAGGCACGACGCGGCACGATCACGCGACTGGCCGGACTGCTCTGCTCAGGACGGTCGGAGCGCGTCCAGCGCCCTGTAGGCGTCCGCAGCGGCCTCCTGCTCGGCCAGCTTCTTGGCCGCTCCGGTACCGCTGCCGCGCACCTCGTCACCGACGACCGCGCGGGCCGTGAACGTGCGGGCGTGGTCGGGTCCGACGCCGTCGACCTCGTAGCTCGGCGAGCCGAGACCCAGCTCGGCGGAGAGCTCCTGGAGGCTCGTCTTCCAGTCAAGGCCCGCGCCGAGGTCGGCGGCGGCCACGAGGGTCGGACCGACGAGCGCCATCACCAGATCGCGGGCGGGCTCGAGACCGTGGGCGAGGTAGACCGCGCCGAACAGCGCCTCGAGCGTGTCGGACAGGATCGAGTCCTTGTCCGGGCCGCCCGTCGACAGCTCACCCTTGCCGAGGAGCACGTACGAGCCGAGGTCGAGCTCGCGTGCCACGGCGGCGAGCGCGCGCTGGGAGACCGTGGCGGCCCGCATCTTGGCGAGCTCACCTTCGGGGAGCTCCGGGTGGTTGCGGTAGAGCGCCTCGGTCACCGCGAGGCCGAGCACCGTGTCCCCGAGGAACTCGAGCCGCTCGTTCGTGGGGATGCCGCCGGCCTCGTGGGCGAACGAGCGGTGGGTGAGCGCCAGCACGAGAAGCTCGGGATCCAGGTGGATCCCGAGCTTCTCGACAAGCTGAGCGGACGCGATGCTCATGCCCCGGCCACCGTTCGGGTGATCGGGTGCAGAGCGACGATCGCGATCGCCACTGCGCTGAGCGTCAGCCGACCTCGTGCTCGGTGCGCACGGCCTCGGCGTACTGGCGGTTGTTGTACGCGCCGCACGTCGGGCACGCCATGTGCGGCTGCTTGTTGGCCTTGCACTGCGGGCAGGTGGTGAGCGCAGTGGCAGTGGTCTTCCACTGCGACCGACGCGCACGGGTGTTGCTGCGCGACATCTTGCGCTTCGGAACAGCCACGGCTAGCTCTCTTTCGTCTCGTCGTACGTGCTCTGCAGGCCACCGAGGGCCGCCCACCGAGGGTCAAGGATCTCATGCGAATGGTCGGGGTCGTCCGCGAGGTGCGCTCCACATTCAGAGCACAGACCCGGGCAGTCCGGCCGGCACAGCGGTTGGAACGGCAGCGCGGTCACCACAGCGTCCCGGAGTGCGGGCTCGACGTCGATCAGGTCGCCGTCCAGCTTGCGCACGTCCTCTTCGTCGTCGCCGTCCTCGACCGCGACAGCCACGCGCTCAGGGTAGACGTACAGCTCCTGGATCGTGACGTCGAGGTCCTCGACAGTCTCGTCCAGGCAGCGGATGCACTCCCCGATCGCACGGCCCCGGACGGATCCGGAGACCAGAACACCCTCCATGACCGCCTCGAGCCGAAGATCCAGCTCAAGGTCGGACCCGGGAGGGACGCCGATCACCACGGTACCGAGATCCTCGGGAGCCTTGACCGTGCGCTGCACCGTCCGCATCGATCCCGGACGTCGACCGAGCTCATGGGTATCGAGCACGAGGGGCGAACGGGGATCGAGGTGAGGCGCGCGCTGCACTTTCCAGGTTCCCATCATCAGGTTCTCGGTCACGCCACGACCGGCAGGACCAACGGTCAAGCCTACGGCACGAGACGCCACCTGCCCAAACCGCTGGGCTGGATCAGGGTGTTCGTCAGCCCTCGCCGGGACCGCCGAGCCGGTCGGCGAGCCGGGCCCGTCCGCCCTGCACCTGGCTGAGCAGCTTGCCGAGGTCGATCTCGAAGTCGGCGAGCCGACGGTCGCAGTAGTCGTCCGCGTCACGGCGAAGGCCCTCGGCCGTGACCTCGGCCTCGCGCACGATCTCGGCCGCACGCTCCCGCGCGGCGACGACGACGGCCTC
>DASVMA010000214.1:0-5145 GCA_036384595.1 Cellulomonas sp.
GGCCTCGGACGACCGCGTCGCCGACCGCGTCGACATCGGCGCCGACTCGGGCGAGGAGGTCGCCGCGACGCACGGCGGCGGTCCCCTCGGGACGACCCGCAGCCAGGCGGGCGTACAGCGCGGTGCGCAGGGCCCCCATGCCACGCAGTGCGACGTCGTGGGACACCAGTCGCTCGAGGTAGCGGAACACGCCGCGTCCGATCCCGAACGTCCGCACCGCGACCGTGGCGATCGACAGCTCGAGGACGGGCGGCATCTGCGACGCGCGGGCGATGAGCCACGCCGCTACGGCCGCCAGTGCGACGGCGCTGCCCAGCCCGAGCACCCCGAGCAGGACGGACAGCCCGACGCGGGAGCGGTCGATGTCGAGGAGAGCCAGGGCGCGCCGGAGCGGGTCGCGTGGTCCCCAGGGTGCCGAGGCGCGGACCGGTGCCGCCGGGGTGGTGTCCCGCGGCACGGTGAGCGCCCCTGCGCCGCTCAGCGCCGTCATGCCCCGACCTCGGCGGCAACGGGCTCCGGGCGGACCTCGACGACGTCGTCGGCGAGCGCGACGAGCGAGGCCCGGTGCGCGACGAGCACTACCGTGCGTCCGGCCGCGCGCAGCGCGCGCACCGTGGCGAGCACGACGCGTTCGCCCTCGGCGTCCAGGTGCGCCGTGGGCTCGTCGAGGACGACGAGCGGCGCGGGGGCGAGGACGGCCCGCGTGAGCGCGAGTCGTTGGCGCTGCCCGACGCTGAGACCCGTGCCCCCGCGCCCCAGGGGCGTGGACCATCCGTCGGCGAGCCCCGCGACGACCTGGTCGAGACCGGTCAGCGCCGCCGCCTCGTCCCGGACGGACGCACCGACCGCGCCGGCGCCACCGGTCACGACGTCGGCGAGGGTGCCCGGTTCGAGCACCGGACGCTGAGGCAGCCATGCGACCTGGCGCCAGAACGACGCGGGGTCGATGTCGGCCAGGTCGGTCTCGCCGCCGTCCGGGTGGACCAGCACGACGGAGCCGGCGTCGGGCCGCAGCAGGCCGAGCAGCACGGCGACGGCCGTGGTCTTGCCGGCAGCGCTCGGCCCCGTGAGCGCGACGACACGGCCCGGGGCGACGGTCAGGTCCAGCCCGGAGGGAGCGTGCACCTCGCGCCCGGGAGCACGGACACCCACGCCGCGCAGCACGACGGTCGTCGTGCGCAGGTCAGGCGCCGGGACGGTGCCCGGCGTCGGGACGGGCGTGTCGAGGACCGCGAAGACCTGCGTCGCAGCCGCCACGCCGTCGGTCGAGGCATGGAAGTGGGCGCCCACCTGGCGCAGCGGGAGGTACACCTCGGGCGCGAGGACCAGCACGGCGAGCCCGGTGACCAGGTCGATGTCGCCCCCGACGAGGCGCAGGCCGATCCCGACCGCGACGAGAGCGACCGACAGCGTCGTGAGCAGCTCGAGCACCATCCCGGACAGGAACGCGATGCGCAGCGTGCCCATCGTCGCGGCACGGTGCGCGTCGCCGAGCTCGCGCACGCGCGCGGCGGGGCCGCGTTGGCGCCCGAACGCACGCAGGGTCGCAAGCCCCGCGAGCAGGTCGAGGACCTGCGAGCCGAGTCGCTGCATGACCTGCAGGCCGCGCTCAGAGCGCCCCTGCGTGAGCTGCCCGACGAGGACCATGAACACGGGGATGAGCGGGAGCGTCCCGGCGATGATCGCTGCGGACACCCAGTCGAGCCGGAGCACGACGAGGAGCGTGGCCGGTGTCAGCGTCGCAGCGAGGACCAGCTGCGGCAGGTACCGCACGAAGTACGGCTCGAGAGCGTCGATCCCCCGGGTCGCGAGCGTGACGACCCCCGGGCCGGCGCCCTCGGCGAGCCATCGCGGGCCCAGAGCAGCGGCGCGGGCCACGACCTGCTCGCGGAGCTCGCCGATCGCGCGTGTCGCGGCGCGGTGGGCGTAGCGCTCCTGCACGCCGGTCACCGCGGCGCGCGCCACGACGACGCCCGCGAGCGCGACGACGAGACCCCTGACGTCCGAGAGGTCGGCGCCGTCGTGCACCACCGACGCGAGCGCGTGCGCGAGCAGCAGGGCCTGAGTGACGACGAGGACGGCGCCGACGATCCCGAGACCCACGGTCAGCGCGAGGTACGCGCGGGCGGAGCGTGCGTAGCGCAGGAGTCTCGGGTCGAGCGGCTTCACGCCCGCGAGCGTCTCACGCCTGGGGGGCTCCGTCAGACCCGGCCGACCGGCCCGTGGGACTCGTCGGCGCGCCCACCGGGACAGCGGGTCGCGCGAACGTGAGCCCGACGTGGTCCGGGATGTGCGTCGCGAACACGCGCTTGCGGAAGACCCAGTACGTCCAGCCCTGGTACAGCAGCACGAACGGGACGAGCACCGCGGCGACCCAGGTCATGACGGTCAGCGTGTAGTGGCTCGACGACGCGTTCGTCACGGTCAGGGAGTTCGCCGCGTCGAACGCGGGGATGACGTCGGGGTACAGCGAGCCGAAGATGAGCACGACGGCGGCCAGGATCGTGACGGCCGACGCGACGAAGGCCCAGCCCTCGCGCCGGGCCCGGGTCGTCAGGACGGTCGCGACGAGCGAGGCGGCAGCGACGACGACCGCGGCCCACGTCCAGGTCACCGAGTACGCGATCTGCGCCCAGATCGCCCACGCCGCCGCGACCACCAGGGTCACCGGTGCGAGCCGCCCAGCGAGCGCGCCGGCTCGGTCCCGCACGTCCCCGCCGGACTTCAGCGCGAGGAAGATCGCACCGTGCGTGAGGAAGACGAGCGCCGTCATAGCCCCGCCGAGCAGCGCGAACGGGTTGAGCAGAGCGAAGAAGCCGCCGACGTACTGGTGGCTCGCGTCGAGCTCGACGCCGCGCACGAGGTTCGCGAACGCGACTCCCCACAGCACGGCGGGGACCCACGACCCGATGATCAGGGCCCAGTCCGAGCGCCGGCGCCACGCGTCGTCGTTGATCTTGCCGCGCCACTCGAACGCGACGACGCGCACGATCAGCGCGAGCAGGATCAGCAGCAGCGCGAGGTAGAAGCCCGAGAACATCGTGGCGTACCACTCGGGGAACGCCGCGAACGTCGCACCGCCCGCGGTGAGCAGCCATACCTCGTTGCCGTCCCACACGGGACCGATCGTGTTGATCATCACGCGACGGTCCTTGTCGCGCTTGCCGAGCACAGGCAGCAGCATGCCGACGCCGAAGTCGAACCCCTCGAGGACGAGGTAGCCGGTCCACAGGACCGCGATGAGCAGGAACCAGACGGTCGAGAGCTCCATGTCCGCTCCTCAGTAGGCGAACGACAGCGGCGCGTCAGTGGCGTCGGGGTCGTTGGGGTCGCGGTAGTTGGCGGGGTTGTCGGGGCTGGGGTCGTGCTCGGTCGCGGCGACGCCCTCGATCGCGTAGCGGTGCATGAGCTTGAACCACACGACGGCGAGGACCCCGTACAGCAGCGTGAAGGCGACCATCGAGATGATGACCATCGTCGGGCTCACGACCGTCGACACCCCGCGCGCCGTCAGCAGCCAGACGCCGTCGACGCCCGACGGGTTCGGGTTCGGCACGACCACCCAGGGCTGCCGGCCCATCTCGGTGAAGATCCAGCCGAACGACGACGCGAGGAAGATCATCGGGAGCGCGACGAGAGCGAGCCGGGAGAACCAGATGTTGTCCGTGACCCGGCCCTTGCGCGTGAGCCACAGTGCGGCGAGCGCGAGCGCGGCGGCACCGACGCCCATGCCGATCATGAGGCGGAACGACCAGTAGGTGACCGGCAGGTTCGGGACGTAGTCGACGCCCGCGCCGTACTTGGCGGTCGCGAGCGCCTGGAGCTCGTCGACGCCCTTGATCGGAGCGGAGAAGTCGTTCGTGGCCAGGAACGACGTGAGGCCGGGGACCGAGATGAGGTGCTTGACCCCTGCGCAGTCGTTGTTGAGGTCGCCGATCGCCAGGATGGAGAACGAGGCGCCGTCGACGCTCTCGCACAGACCCTCGGCCGCGGCCATCTTCATGGGCTGCTGGTCGAACATCAGCTTGGCCTGCTGGTCTCCCGTGAGGGCGACGCCGGCGCCCGCGACGAGCATGACAACGACGCCGAGGATGACCGCCGGGCGGTACACGTCGCGGGCCTTGGTGACGTCCCCGCTGCGCACGAGCCGGACCATCCACCAGGCGGAGATCGCGGCGACGAACGTGCCTGCGGTGACGAATGCGGCGGTGAGCGTGTGCGGCAGGGCCGCCATGAGGGTCGGGTTGCTCAGGATCTTGCCGATGTCGACCATCTCGGCGCGACCGGTCTGCGCGTTGAAGACGGTGCCGACGGGGTGCTGCATCCACGAGTTCGCGGCGAGGATGAAGAAGGCCGACAGGTTCGTCGCGATCGCGACCGCCCAGATGCACGCGAGGTGGATCTTCTTGGGGAGCTTGTCCCACCCGAAGATCCACAGCCCGAGGAAGGTCGACTCGACGAAGAACGCGGCGAGCGCTTCCATCGCGAGCGGTGCGCCGAAGACGTCGCCCACGAACCGTGAGTACTCGCTCCAGTTCATGCCGAACTGGAACTCCTGCACGATCCCGGTCGCGACGCCGATCGCGAAGTTGATGAGCATGAGCTTGCCGAAGAACTTGGTCAGCCGCAGCCAGCGCTCGTTGCGCGTGCGGACCCAGAAGGTCTGCATGAGCGCCACGAGGGGTGCGAGGCCGATCGTCAGCGGCACGAAGATGAAGTGGTAGACGGTCGTGACACCGAACTGCCAGCGGGCGAGATCGAGGGCTTCCATGTGGTCCTCCGACGGTGTGCAGCGGCTCGGTGCCGGGTCGGCGCGAACCGGCCAGGGGCCTGGGACGACCGTAGAAGGCACCTCCTAGCAGAGTAGGGACTTAAGTCCCGGTTGCTGACAGATCGTCATGATGACGGTCCGTGTCGCGACGCCTGCCAGAAGGCCCTGTGCGATACTGGCAACGGTGCTCAGGGTGTCCACACCGCTCTGACGCCACGAACGTGCTCGCCGCACCAGCGCATCGCGCTCGCCAGGCGCCGCCGGCTTCGCGCCGGGTCCCGTCCGGGACTCGGGGGAGCAGGCAGGCGATGGCGCCGACCGCCCGTGCAGCCAGCCGCAACCGACGACTTCCGTCGCCGCGCTCAGCGCGAGCG
>DASVMA010000215.1:0-3237 GCA_036384595.1 Cellulomonas sp.
GCGTGAGCTGAGGCCGCCTGTCGTGCTGCTCGACGTGCACCTCCCGGGCGGCGACGGCGGAGGCGGCGCGGAGGTCATCCGGGCGTGCGCCGACCTGCTCGGCGAGACGAGGTTCCTTGCGCTCTCGGTCTCGGACGCGGCCGACGACGTCGTCGCGGTCATCCGCGCCGGCGCGCGCGGGTACGTGACGAAGGCCATCACGGGCGCGGACCTGGCGGCTGCGGTGCAGCGCGTGGCGGGCGGCGACGCGGTCTTCTCGCCGCTGCTCGCGGGGTTCGTGCTCGACGCGTTCGGTGCCGCAGCGGGCGACGTGGCGACGGGCGACGACGAGCTCGACCGGCTGTCGGCGCGGGAGCGGGAGGTCATGCGGCTCATCGCGCGCGGCTACTCGTACCGCGAGGTGGCGAGCGAGCTGTTCATCTCGATCAAGACGGTCGAGACGCACGTCTCGGCGGTGCTCCGCAAGCTGCAGCTGTCGTCGCGCCACGAGCTCACGCGCTGGGCGGCCGCCCGGCGGCTGATCTGAGGTTCCCGACACATCTGTTGGGAAAATGGCGGGCGAGACCCTAGGGTGAACCCATGACTGTCGTCCTGAACCTCCTCCTCGTCCTGCACCTCGTCGGCTGGGCCATGGTGCTCGGTGGCGTCCTCGCCCACATGAAGAAGCCCGTCGTCCCGGTGGGTGCGCTGCACGGCATCCTCACCGCGATCGTCACCGGCATCCTCATGACCGGGATCCTGGCCGCAGGCCTCGCGGGCGACCCGCCGAACAACACCAAGGTCGGGATCAAGCTCCTCGTCGCGCTGGTCGTGGCCGCCCTCGTGATCGTGGGACGTCGGACGCCGGCCCGGGTCACCACGGGCTTCCTCGGCGCGATCGCAGGTCTCGTGGTCCTCAACGTCGGGATCGCCGTCCTCTGGAGCTGACCGTGCCCCACGCGCACCGGACCGACGCCGGCGCGGCCGACCGATGAGCCCCGCCGGCGAGCTGCTCGTCGGGCTCGTGATCGCGGCCGGGCTCGTCGGGGTCGTCGTCCAGGTGCTGCCCGGGAGCCTGATCGTGCTCGGCGCCGTCCTCGTGTGGGCTGCCGAGACCGGCGGGGGCGTCGCCTGGACGGCCTTCGGGGTCGGCGCGCTCGCGGTCGCTGCGGCGGCGATCGGCAAGTACGTGCTCGCCGGCCGGCACCTGACGGGCGCAGGCGTGCGCCGGTCGACCCTCGTCTGGGGTGCCGCGCTGGGGGCTGTCGGGTTCTTCGTCGTGCCCGTGGTGGGGCTGCCTCTCGGGTTCGCGCTGGGCGTCTACCTCATCGAGTGGGGCGGGCGCCGAGACCGCCGGGTCGCGTGGAGCGCGACGGTCGCGGTGCTTCGTGCGACGGGGATCGCGCTGCTCGTCGAGCTCGCGGGTGCACTCGTGGCTGCCGGGGCGTGGCTGGTCGGGGTGCTCGTCACCTGAGCGCAGCGGGCCGTCCGAACCAGCACGGTCTTCGGCGCGTTTAACCCAGCGCGTGTCTCACATGGCGGCGCCCTCCGTCGATGGGGTGCGGAGAAGGACCCATCGACCGAGGGACGTCCCATGTCTGCGCTCGCATCGCTGTCGATCCGCAAGCGCGTCCTCGCTCTCGTGGCGGTGACCGCCCTGGGCCTCGCCGGGATCACGGCGATGGCCGCGGTGCAGGTCGAAGGTCGGATCATGACCGAGCGCAAGGCGGCGACCCGCGCCGTGGTCGAGACCGCGCTCGGGATCGTCGCGCGCTACGGCGAGCAGGCGACGGCAGGTGACCTCACGAAGGACCAGGCGCAGGCAGCGGCGATCGCGGCCGTGAGAGAGCTCCGGTACTCCGGTGGCGAGTACTTCTGGATCAACGACATGCACCCGACGATGGTGGTGCACCCCATCAAGCCGGCGCTCGACGGGACCGACCTGACCCAGAACGTCGACCCCGACGGCAACCACCTGTTCGTCGAGTTCGTCGACGTCGTCAAGGCTCACGGCGCAGGGTTCGTCAGCTACAAGTGGCCCAAGCCCGGTGCCGACGCACCGCAGCCCAAGATCTCCTACGTCGCTGGCTACCAGCCGTGGGGCTGGATCGTCGGGTCGGGCATCTACGTCGACGACGTGCGGGGCGAGGCGCTGGCCGACGCACGCGGCCTGCTGCTCGGAGCCGCCGGGATCCTCGTCCTCGTGGTGGGCCTCAGCCTCGGCGTCGCGCGCAGCATCGTCCGACCCATCGAGGACGCGGCAGCGGCGCTCGCCAGCGGTGACCTGTCCGCCCGGCTCGACCCGGGTCGCGGCACGACCGAGCTGGACCACCTCGCGATCGCGCTGAACGCGACCCTGGACCGCACGGCAGCCGTCGCCAGCGAGGTCACCGGGGCCGCCGAGCAGGTGAGCTCGGCCGCGAACCGGCTCGTCGGGACGAGCGACGCCATGGGTGACGTGGCCGCGGGTTCCGCGCGACGGACGGTCGAGGTCGCCACGTCGGCCCAGGAGGTCAGCAACGGCATCGACACCGTCGCGTCGGGGACGACGCAGATGGGCGCCTCGATCTCCGAGATCGCCCGCAACGCCAACGCGGTGGCACGGATCGCGGCAGAGGCCGTCGACGTCGCCCGGCGCACCAACCGGACGGTCGCCGAGCTCGGGGAGTCGTCCGCGCAGATCGGCAACGTCGTCAAGGTCATCACCGCGATCGCGGCCCAGACGAACCTGCTCGCTCTCAACGCCACGATCGAGGCGGCGCGGGCGGGCACGGCCGGCAAGGGGTTCGCGGTCGTCGCGGGGGAGGTCAAGGAGCTCGCGAGCGAGACCGCTCGCGCGACCGGCGACATCGCGGGACGCATCGAGGCGATCCAGGCCGCCGCCCAGCAGGCGGCCGGCGAGATCTCGCAGATCTCGCAGATCATCGACCGGATCAACGACTACCAGGGCACGATCGCCGGCGCGGTCGAGGAGCAGACCGCGACGACGTCGGCGATGGCACAGGCCGTGGCCGAGGTCGCGACGGGGGGACGAGCCATGGCGTCGAACCTCGAGGAGGTCGAGCACGCGTCGCAGCGCACGACCGCCGACATCGACGGCATCCGGCAGGCTGCGCGCGACCTGGCCGAGACGTCGCTCCGGCTGCAGCAGTCGGTGCTGGTGCTCCAGGGCTGACGTGGCGTCGGATCGGTCGACGGACGGCGACGGTCACGAGTGTCAGCGCGGTTGCCTAGGCTGGTACCGCCATGACCTCGCTC
>DASVMA010000216.1:0-3611 GCA_036384595.1 Cellulomonas sp.
CAGCTGCCCGGTGCTCCCCGCAGGGGCCGACAAGGCGGGGACGTCCGCCGATGCCATCGCGGACGGCGACGGGGTGGACCGGACCGCAGTCCTGTCGGCGGAACGGGACGCGGTCATCGCGCTGATCGCGCCGTCGGTACCGCGGACGACCTGGTCGGCGCTGCGGGCCGCCAGGTCACCCAGGCCCGCGAGGCGCGCCGGCAGGGCGGCGACAGCCTCGGCGGGGGTGTCACCGTTCAGGACAGGTGGCGTGACGGCGGCGACCAGCGCGACCCCGACGATGGACGCCACGACGGCCACGACCTGCCGCCGGCTCCGGCGGCGGAGCGCGCCGGCGCGGTAGGCACGCAGGTCACGCCGACGCAGGGACGGGCGATCGTCGGTCGTCGGCACGCCGCTACGTTACCGGATCGTGACCTACCGATGGGAGGGCCTTGGCGCGCCGGTTGCCCAGCGGCGGACCTCAGGGAACCAGCAGCGAGAACTGCCCGGGACCGTAGCCCGCGACGTCCATGCCGAGGTCGCAGCGACGCACGAACGTGAGGATCCACTGCGCGACGTCGGCGGGGATCGGGTCTCCCGGCGCGTAGACGGTGTCGAGCCGCACGTGCGGGGCACCCTCGACGTTGAACAGCGACGCCATGATGTTGAGGATCTCGGCGGCGTTGTCGCGGATGTTGTCCGGCAGCAGCCCGTTGCTGATCGCCTGCTCGGCCGCGCGCGTCGGCAGCAGGGCGATCGCCGCGCCCATCCGGGAGGCCAGGTCGATGTCGAAGAGCACGAGCGCAGCGAGCCGCACCTGCCGGTCCACGTAGACGCCGACCATCGCGCCGAAGTCGACCGCAGGGTCGACCATCGTCCCGCCCGTGGTGACCTCGATGTCGCGCCCGAGCAGGTCTGCGAGCAGGTCGCGGATGTCCTTCGCGGCGGGGACGTGCGTGTCGGCACTCATGCGAGCACCGGCTCGATCGCGTCGCGGAACGACTCGGCGGTGAACGGCTTCGCGATGAGGAACAGGGCGCCCGCCTCCTCGGCGGCCTCCCGCATCTCCGCAGAGCCCTCGGACGTCACGAACGCGAACGGGGTGCCGTAGCCCTCCGAGCGCATCGCGCCGAGCAGCTCGATGCCGGTCATGTTGGGCATGTTCCAGTCGGACAGCACGAGATCGGGCTCGTCGGCCTGGACCGCGGCCAGGGCCTCGACGCCGTCCGCGGCCTCCCGGACGTCCCAGTCGTAGCCGGCCTGGCGCAGTGTGCGGATGACGATCTGCCGCATGACACGACTGTCGTCCGCGATGAGTACTCGCAGCATGGTGATCCCTTCTACCCGAACATCCAGATGGACACGACGATGAGGTGGCCCCGCCACGCGAGGTTCAGGCCGTCCATGGGCACGGCCCCGACGACCTCGGGCAGGACGTCCGCGACCATGGGGAGCCCGAGCGTGCCCGAGGTGGGCAGCAGCGCCTTGAAGTTGCCGCCGACGACGTTGACGAGCTCGCCGTACGCGTCGACGAGGTCCGCGGGGCCGACCTCCTCGTGCGGGGCCATGCGGAGCAGGGCGCGCGTGAGGTCGTACGCCACAGGACGCGACGTCGTCAGCGCGGCTCGGCCCGTCCAGCCGCCGTGCGCGTCGACCCATCCCACGATCGGGTCGACGATCGGCGGCACGTCCCCGAGCCAGGGCTGCAGCGGTCCGACGTCGCCGTCGATCATCGCGGAGAACACCTGCTCGGCGATGGCATACATCTGGTCCACGGCTGTGTCGCTCATACGAGCTCCTCGGTCCCGACAAGGCCGAGCAGCTCCAGCTTGTCCCGGATGCTGTCGGGGGTGAACGGCTTGATCAGGTACTCGTGCGCACCGGCGGCCAGAGCGCGGACGATCTGGCCCGTCTCGCTCTCGGTGGTCACCATCATCAGCGTGATCTGGCGGCGGTCCGGGTTGGACCGGACGCGGGTCACGAACTCGAGGCCGTCCATGACCGGCATGTTCCAGTCGATGCAGGCCAGGTCGATCTCGAGGCCGTCGTCGAGCAGGTCGAGGGCCTCCTGGCCGTCGCCGGCCTGGTGGACCTCGAACCCGAGCGGTTCCAGCAGCGCGCCGACGATGCGGCGCATCGTGCGCGAGTCGTCGATGACGAGCGCCTTCATCGGTGTGCTCCTTGGCGAGGGATGATCGGGAAGGCTGAGGTACCGAGGGGGAGGGCCCCGGAGTGGATGAAGGGGCTCGTCTGCGCGGGCGAGACCCGGGAGACGGGCCGGTACACCGACCCGCGCGCGACCGGGATGCGGTCCCACGCGTCGTCGACACCCAGCGTCGACTCCGCCGCACCGAGGATCAGGAACCCGTCGGGACGCAGGACCCGACGGACGCGCTCGAGGATCGCCCGCTTGGTGGGGAGGTCGAAGTAGATGAGGACGTTGCGCAGGAACACGACGTCGAACGGTGCACCGGCCGGGGCGGCGTCGAGCAGGTTGTGCCGGGCGAACGTCACGGCTCGCTGGATGGCGTCGGACACCTTCCACTCGGCACCTGCGCGCTGGAGGTGCCGCACGAGCATCGCCGCGGGCAGGCCCCGGTTCACCTCGAGCTGCGAGTACCTTCCGGCGCGGCCGCGCTCGAGCACCTGGGTCGAGAGGTCTGTGGCGAGGACCTCGACCGGTGTGCCCGGCAGGACGTCGGTCAGCGTCATGACGATCGAGTACGCCTCCTGGCCCGTCGAGCAGGCCGCCGACCACAGGCGCAGCCGGTCGATCCTGCCGCGCTCGGAGGTGAACGCGGGGACGACGTGGGTACGCAGGGCGTCGAACGGCGCCGCGTCCCGGAACCACGAGGTCTCGTTGGTGGTGAGCGCCTCGACGACGTCCTCGTAGTCCGCCTCACGGCGGGCCGAGCGGACCCGCCGGACGTACTCGTCGACGCCGATGCCGGCCTCGCGGGCGAGCGGCGCGAGACGGCTCTCGACGAGGTACTCCTTGCCGCGCTCGAGCTGGATGGCACTGCGGCGTCGCACCAGGTCGGCGACGAAGTCGAACGAGTCGGTCGTGAGCGTCACGGGCGCGCACCGCCTGTCGACGTCGTCGTGCGCGCGGCCGCGAGCGACCCTCGGACGAGGGCCTCGACCGTGTGGGGGACGTCGCTGATCGGCAGGACCCGATGCGCGAGGCCGGCCGAGGCGACCGCCCCGGGCATGCCCCACACGACGCTGGTCGCCTCGTCCTGCACGACGACGGTGCCGCCGGCGGTCACGACCGCCTCGCAGCCCGTGCGACCGTCCGCACCCATCCCCGTGAGCACGACAGCGAGCAGGTCGCCGCCGAGAACCCCGACGGCCGAGCGGAACAGCACGTCGACCGAGGGACGACAGAAGTTCACCGGCGGCGAGTCCGTGAGGATCGTCCGCACGCCGGCGCCGGAGCGGCGCAGCTCGAGGTGGCGGTCACCGGGCGCGACGTACACGTGACCGGGGACCAGCTCCTCGTCCCCGGCGCACTCGACGACCGTCGACGGACCCATCCGGTCGAGCCGGGCGGCGAGCTGGCGGGTGAACACAGGTGGCATGTGCTGGACGATCAGCACCGGCACCGGCAGGGGGGCGGACAGGCCGGC
>DASVMA010000217.1:0-3607 GCA_036384595.1 Cellulomonas sp.
GAACGCCTCGGCCTGGAGCTCGAGCTCGATGCCGCCGGCGAGACGCTCGCCACCCTGAACAACATCGCCTCGCCCGTCCAGGGCCTGCGCGACGTGTTCGACCTGATGCCCACGGGATCGATCGAGGCCTGGGAGAACATCGCCGCGCGGCTGGGCGCACTCCCGGGCGCCGTGGACGGGTACGTCGAGTCGCTGCGCCAGTCCGCGTCGCGTGGCCGCGTCGCCGCGATCCGCCAGGTCACGGACGCGATCGCCCAGTCGAGCGAGCTCGCCGACCCGGCCACGTCGTTCTTCACGTCCTTCGTGCACAGTCCCGCGGCCGACCTCGTGCTCGACGACTCGTCGTCGTGCTCGCTCGTGCGCGCCGAGCTCGAGCGAGGCGCGACCGCCGCCCGCGCCGCGTACGCGACCCTGACGGCGTTCCTGCGCGACGAGCTCGCCCCGCAGGCTCCCGAGGCGGACGCCGCGGGCCGTGACCGCTACGCGCTGTGGTCCCGCTACTTCCTCGGCGCGACCGTCGACCTCGAGGAGACGTACCAGTGGGGGCTCGAGGAGCTCGCGCGGGTGGTCGACGAGCAGGAGCGGGTCGCTGCGCAGATCGCCGGGCCGGGGGCCACGGTCGACCAGGCCGTCGCCGTGCTCGACGCCGACCCCGCGCTCACGCTGCACGGCACGGCCGAGCTGCGCGCGTGGATGCAGGAGACGTCGGACGCAGCGATCTCCGCCCTCAACGGCACCCACTTCGACATCCCCGTCCCCGTGCAGACCCTCGAGTGCCGCATCGCCCCGACGCACAACGGCGGCATCTACTACACCGGCCCGAGCGACGACTTCAGCCGACCCGGCCGCATGTGGTGGTCGGTGCCGCCGTCGGTCACCACGTTCAACACGTGGCGCGAGAAGACGACCGTCTACCACGAGGGCGTCCCGGGCCACCACCTGCAGGTCGGGCAGGCCGTCTTCCGGCGCGACACCCTCAACACGTGGCGCCGGCTCGCGAGCTGGACGTCGGGTCACGGCGAGGGCTGGGCGCTCTACGCCGAGCGGCTCATGGCCGACCTGGGTTTCCTCGAGAACCCCGGCGACCGGCTCGGGATGCTCGACGGGCAGCGCATGCGTGCCGCTCGCGTCGTCCTCGACATCGGCGTGCACCTCGGCCTGCGGGCACCCGAGCAGTGGGGCGGCGGGATCTGGGACGCGGACAAGGCGTGGGACTTCCTGCGCGCCAACGTCAACATGCCGGAGGCGTTCGTGCGCTTCGAGCTGCACCGGTACCTCGGCTGGCCCGGTCAGGCGCCCTCGTACAAGATCGGCCAGCGGCTGTGGGAGCAGGCGCGCGACGACGCGGCCGCCGCGGCGCGCGCCCGCGGAGACGCGTTCGACCTGCGGGAGTTCCATGCCCGGGCGCTCGACCTGGGTTCGCTCCCGCTCGACGTCCTGCGCACCGCCCTCGCCTGACCAGCCGGTCCGGCCCGGTACGGCCCGACCACCTGGCCGAGCGGAGAGGTCGGCGCGGCCGCAACCGTCAGGCGAAGACCGCTGCGCCGTAGTTGAGCAGGATCAACGCGACGAGCACGATGAGCACCGCGGCGACGACGAACAGGTCGTTGTCGGCGTCGACGAACTCCCGCACGGGCCGCTCGATCCGCTTCGGCATCCACAGGTTGCCCTCGCGGATGTTGAAGTGCGTGAGGGTCGAGAACACGAGGGTCGTCGAGAGGGTCACAAGGAGGCACCAGGGGCACAGCGCGTGGATCTGGGTCAACGACTGCTCGAAGAGCCAGTAGGCGAACAGCACGCCGATCGTATAGACGACCTGCGCCGACATCATGAACCAGCGCGGGAACCGCGCGCCGCCGAGGCTCGCGACCGCGATCGTGATGACGACCGGCTCGGCGATCAGCCCGAGGAACGCATTCGGGAAGCCGAGCAGGCTCGCCTGCCAGGACAGGCCGACGGTGCCGCAGCTGATGACGGAGTTGATGTTGCACGCCAGCGTCGCGGCGGGGTCCTTGGCGAGGGCGATCGCGTCGACCGAGAGCACGAAGGATGCCGTCAGGCTGATGAGCGCCGAGAAGAGCATGGTGCCGAAGATCCAGCGCCGGGACTGGCGCAGCTCGTGGAACCGGCCTCTCGACTCCGGCAGTGCCTCCGGGTCGCTCACGTCGCTCACGTCGATCATCGCTGTTCGGTCCTCAGGTCGGGTGCTGGTGCCAGCTCGGGGGCGGCCGGGGCGGCGGCGCGGACGCACGTGCCACCGAATCATCGCCCAGAACGGGGCCGCGGGTCGAGGGCCCAACGTCCTCGGCGTCGGTAGGCTCGCTCGCCGTGACCCGAATCGTCCTCGCCTCTGCCTCGCCCGCCCGCCTCGCGACGCTCCAGTCCGCCGGCATCGACGCGATCGTCGCGGTCTCGCGCGTCGACGAGGACGCGGTGCTCGCGGCCGCGCGTGAGCGGTTCGGTGCGATCGAGCCGGTCGACGCGGTCCTCCTGCTCGCGCAGGCCAAGGTCGAGGACGTCGCCCACTCGCTCGACGACGTCGCACCCGAGCTTGCCGACGCCGACGACCTGATCTTCCTCGGCTGCGA
Organism: Cellulomonas sp.; assembly: GCA_036384595.1. Classification (GTDB taxonomy): domain Bacteria; phylum Actinomycetota; class Actinomycetes; order Actinomycetales; family Cellulomonadaceae; genus Cellulomonas_A. Next base: position 2,589 of record DASVMA010000217.1, read on the forward strand.
CTCGATGCTCGAGATCCACGGCGAGATCGTCGGCAAGCCGGTCGACGCGGCCGACGCGACCGCACGGTGGCGCGCGATGCGTGGGCGCAGCGGCGTGCTCCACACCGGGCACTGGATCATCGACGACCGCCTGCCGGTGAGCGACGGAGGCCAGGGAACCGCGGGGACGCTCGGCGCGACCTCGTCGACCGTCGTGCACTTCGCGGACCTGTCGGACGCCGAGATCGATGCGTACGTCGCCACGGGCGAGCCGCTCGCGGTCGCGGGCGCGTTCACGATCGACGGCCTGGGCGGTGCGTTCGTCACGGGGATCGAGGGCGACCACCACGGTGTCGTCGGGGTGAGCCTGCCGCTGCTGCGCGAGCTGCTCGGCGAGGTCGGCGTCCTGGTCCCGGACCTCTGGCGACGCTGACGACTGCAGGCTCGCAGCGCGCCGGTTGTCACCTCCGCACAAGCCGAGCACGCCGGGACGAACGGCAGCGGCTCGTCGTCGTCGGATACCTCCAAAGGCGACCCGTCCACGCATGGGCGGTCCACCAATCTTCGCGACGCGACCGCGGTGCGGGTGAGATGTCCGTGCTGCCCGCGTTACGGTGAGCCGTGCCCGCCATCTCCAAGGTCCTCATCGCGAACCGCGGCGAGATCGCCGTCCGCATCGCTCGTGCCTGCCGCGACGCCCGGATCGGCTCTGTCGCGGTCTACGCGGACACCGATCGCGAGGCGCTCCACGTGCGCGTGGCCGACGAGGCGTTCGCGCTCTCCGGTGCGCGCGCGCAGGAGACGTACCTCGACATCGCCAAGCTGCTCGACGTCGCGCGCCGCTCGGGAGCCGACGCCGTGCACCCGGGCTACGGCTTCCTCGCCGAGAACGCGGACTTCGCGCGGGCGGTCATCGAGGCGGGCCTGGTGTGGATCGGACCGCCCCCGGCGGCGATCGAGTCGCTCGGCGACAAGGTCAGTGCCCGGCACATCGCCGCCCGCGCAGGCGCACCGCTCGTCGCGGGCACGCCCGACCCCGT
>DASVMA010000218.1:0-3069 GCA_036384595.1 Cellulomonas sp.
CAGATCCCCAGGCTCCGGACGTCCTGGACGCCGGCTCGCGCGAGGACGGCGACGACGCCCGCCGGGAGGTCGAGGGCAGGAGTGCCCCACGCGGTCGTGGCCCACGTCTCGGGCAGCACGGCGGCCACCTCGTCACGCATGGCCTCGGGCACCTCGTAGGCGGCGCCGCTGATCGACGGACCGACGACGGCTCGCAGCCGGCTGGGCTGCGCCCCGGCATGCACGAGCGCGTCGACGGCCGCCTGGACGACACCCGCCACGAGTCCGCGTCGCCCCGCGTGGACGGCACCGACGACGCCTGCCTGGACGTCTGCCAGCAGGATCGGGACGCAGTCGGCGACGAGGACGGCGACGGCGACCGACGGCGACGTGGACACGAGCGCGTCGTAGAGCCCGACTGACGTCGCCGAGACCGCCGGTGGGCCGGCCAGCACCCGGACGTCCGTCCCGTGCACCTGCGAGGCGAACGCGACGCGGGCACCGACCCAGCGCTCGACGAGCTCACGGTTGGCGAGCACGGACGCCGTGGCGTCGCCGACCTCGAGCCCGAGGTTGAGCGCATCCCAGGGCGGCTCGCTGACACCGCCCGACCGGGTCGTGAAGCCCGCACGCACCCCGGGACCGAGGTCGACCTCGACGACCGACAGCACTTCCTGGGCCCCCGGCACGGCTACTTGAGGAAGTCGGGGATGTCCAGGTCGTCGCTCACGCGACGCGCGGACGGGTCCTCGTCGAAGACGCGCGGCACCTCGAGCTGACCCGTCTCCGGGGCGGCCTCCGGGTCGCTCGACAGGAACGCCGGGACGCCGCCGCTGTAGCCGGAGTGCGACGAGCCGCCGTTCGACGCCACCGAGCCGACCCGCACGAGGTCGTCGTCGGGGTCGATGGGACGCGGCTGCGAGACCGCGTGCGAGGGGATCGACGGCGGGGTCGCCTGGCGCGGCACCGAGGTCGAGCCGCTGACCTGGCCGAGGCCACGTCCCTCGCGGCGGGTGAGCGGCGCACCTCCGTCGAACCCGGCGGCGATGACGGTGACTCGCACCTCGTCGCCGAGCGCGTCGTCGATGACCGCACCGAAGATGATGTTCGCCTCGGGGTGCGCGGCCTCCTAGACGAGGCGCGCGGCCTCGTTGATCTCGAACAGGCCGAGGTCCGAGCCACCCTGGATCGAGAGCAGCACGCCGTGCGCGCCGTCGATGCTCGCCTCGAGGAGCGGGGAGGAGATCGCGAGCTCCGCGGCCTGGACCGCACGGTCCTCGCCGCGGGCCGAGCCGATGCCCATGAGCGCCGACCCGGCGCCCTGCATGACCGACTTCACGTCGGCGAAGTCGAGGTTGATGAGACCCGGCGTCGTGATGAGGTCCGTGATGCCCTGCACACCCGAGAGCAGCACCTGGTCGGCCGAGTGGAACGCGTCGAGCACCGACACCGACCGGTCGGAGATCGACAGCAGCCGGTCGTTCGGGATGACGATGAGCGTGTCGACCTCGGCGCGCAGCGCCTCGATGCCGGTGTCCGCCTGGACCGAGCGACGCCGACCCTCGAAGGTGAACGGACGCGTGACGACACCGATCGTCAGGGCACCGAGCGAGCGAGCGATCCGTGCGACGACGGGAGCACCGCCGGTCCCGGTGCCACCACCCTCGCCTGCCGTGACGAAGACCATGTCGGCCCCGCGCAGGACGTCCTCGATCTCGTCGGTGTGGTCCTCGGCGGCGCGCTTTCCGACCTCGGGGTCGGCACCCGCGCCGAGCCCGCGCGTCAGCTCACGACCGACGTCGAGCTTGACGTCCGCGTCGGACATGAGGAGCGCCTGCGCGTCGGTGTTGATCGCGATGAACTCGACACCCTTGAGCCCGACCTCGATCATCCGGTTGACGGCGTTGACCCCGCCACCGCCGATGCCGACGACCTTGATGACCGCCAAGTAGTTCTGCGGAGCTGCCACGATGGGTGCCTCTCGTTCTTCGCCAGGTGCTGCCGGGGCCGTGCGCGACACGCCGTGCCGGCCGGTGAAACCTTCACCCTCAACTAGAGGGTTATAGTTATGTCAGATGGTGTCACTGCGTGACGCTAGGTGCGCCGGGCCCGCGGAGCAACGACCACGCCGCGCGTGTCGGCGAGATCCTTGCGCGCCGGGCGTGTCGCCAGACCGCAGCGCCCCGGTTCGCGTCATTTCGTCACCGGGAGCGTCGGCGCCGACACGTCATACACGTGCGCCCCCGCGCTCGACGGAGCCTTGCGCAGGGCCTGGAGCACCGCGATCTTGAGCGGAGCCTGCTGGGCGCTCCCCCACTCGACCTTCGCGCCGTCCCGGAGCTGCATCGTCACGGTGTCCTGGGTCTGCGCCGAGACCTGCCCGACCTCCGCGAGGAGGTCGGCCGGCAACGCCTCGAGCACCGAGAGCACCGCCGCGAGCGCGTGCTTGTCCCCCACCGGCACGTCGACGACCGGCAGCCCGGCGGGCGCCGCGTCGACGCGACCGACCTGCACCCCGTCCATGTCCAGGAGCGCGAACCCTGCGGCCGGGGCAGCCGCGTTGGCGAGCGCCGTCTCGGGGACGGCCGCGACCGGCTCGCGCGCCACCAGCTCGACGACGATGCCGTGCGGCCAGTGGCGCGTCACCCGCACCTCGCGCACCCCGGGGACCTCGAGGAGCGCATCGCGGAGGCCCACCGTGTCGAGGCGCGGCAACGGGGTGTTGGCGCGCGCGGCCACGACGGCGGCCACCTGGTCGACCGCCACGACCGTGCCCGCCCCCGTGACCGTCAGGTCGTGCGGATCGAGCGCGAGCACCGGTGAGACGAAGAGGAGCCAGCCAACCGCCGCGATCCCGACCAGACCGCCGCCGACGCCGAGGACCTGGCGACGCGCGATGGTGCGCCGCGCCCTCGCCCGCTCCGCGAACCGGGCTGCCGATCCGGTCGACACGACCGACGGACGCACCGGGACGACGCCACCGCCGCGTCCGGCCGCGTAGGTCGTGACCGACGGCTCGAGCAGCGCGGCGACGTCCCGGCCCGGGCCTGCCGCGCGGGCAGCACCGCGTGCGTTCGCGACGGCCTTGCG
>DASVMA010000219.1:0-9646 GCA_036384595.1 Cellulomonas sp.
CGCGAGCCCGAACGCGTGCGTCCCGCCTCGTCCCGTGCGGGCCCAGGCCTGGTCGGCGAGCGGGCCGGCGTCCGCCCCCGCCTCCACGACGAGCAGCGACCCGGGCGCGGCCCCCGACCGGACGGCGTCCACGACGACAGCCAGGTCGACGGTGTCCCACAGGTCGATCAGACCCGTCGGGTCCTCGTGCTCGACGACCCTGACACCGGGCAGGCGGAGGGCGGCCACGCGGCGCGCGACCTCCGGGCCGACGGCGTCGTCGCCGCGGTCGGGGCTCCCGAGCCCGATGACGAGGCGGTTCGGTGTCACGACCGCTCCACCGTGAGGTCGAGGAAGTGGGTCGCGCACGAGATGCACGGGTCGTAGTTGCGGATGGCGTGCTCGCAGCGGTGCGACAGGTCGTGGTCCGAGAGCTCGATCCACTGCTCGACCAGCGTCCGCAGGTCGGCCTCGATGCTCGGCTGGTTCTGCGAGGTCGGCGGCACGATCTGCGCGTCGAGGATCGTCCCGTCGGCGTCCAGGCGGTAGCGGTGGAACAGCACGCCGCGCGGCGCCTCGGTCGCCCCGAACCCCTCGCCGGCCCGCGCGGGCACGGGCACCGAGGGCGCGACGCCGTCCTGCCAGGCGTCGATGATCCGGATCGCCTCGACGAAGATCTCGACCAGCTCGACGGCCCGCACGATGATCGACTTGAACGGGTTGCGGCAGGTCACGTCGAGCCCACCCTCGCGGGCGGCCTCCTTCGCGAGCGGCGAGAGCCGGTCGTGGTTGAGCGTGTACCGGGCCAGCGGGCCGACGACGTACGGGCCGCCGCCGTCGAGGCTCGCGTGCAGCGCGTTCGAGTGGGGGACGTGGAACTCCTGGATGTGCGCCGTGAAGTCGCGCACGTCGAACGCCGTGCCGTCGGTCGTCACGACGTTGCCGGACTCGATCGGGTAGCCCTGCTCGGGGCGCAGCGAGAGGTAGGTCCAGGGCTGCTCCATCTCCGGGAAGTCGAACGTCGACACCAGCCGCACGGTCTCGAGCGCGTCCTCGAGGCCGCGCTCGAGCGCCGGCCGCAGCCCGCGCAGTTCGGCGACCGAAGGCATCCGGTAGAACCCGCCGAGGCGGACGTTGACGGGGTGGACGGACCTGCCGCCGACGAGCGTCATGAGCTGGTTGCCGACCTTCTTCAGCCGCAGGCCGCGCTCGACGACCGGGCCGAAGTCCTTCGCCATCTCGATCGCGCCCGGATACCCGAGGAAGTCCGGGGCGTGCAGCAGGTAGATGTGCAGCGCGTGGCTCTCGATCCACTCCCCGCAGTACAGCAGCCGGCGCATGGTCAGGATCGCGTCGGGTACCACGACCCCGCACGCGTCCTCGATCGCGAGGCACGAGCTGAACTGGTAGGCGACCGGGCAGATCCCGCAGATCCGCGCGGTGATGTCCGGCGGCTCGGTCCAGGCCCGTCCGCGCAGGAACGCCTCGTAGAACCGTGGCGGCTCGAAGATCCGCAGCTGGACCTGCTCGACGCGCCCGTCCTTGATCTCGATGTGCATCGCACCCTCGCCCTCGACCCGGGCGAGGGTCCCGACGTGCAGCACCTGGCCGCCGTCGGTCAGCTTGTGGCTCATGAGCCCACCTCCTCGGGCTGGGGGGCCTCATGCCGTTCGCTCTCGCGGCGGAACGGCTCGGAGGCGGCGTTGAAGGTCCGGTAGATGCGCATCACCTGGTCGTCGTCCATGCCGAGGGCCAGGAGGCGGTCGGCGAGCGACGACGTGTTGGGGGTGTCCTGCGGTCCGAAGCAGCCGTAGCAGCCGCGCGCGAACGCCGGGCAGAGCGCCCCGCACCCGGCCTGGGTCACCGGACCGAGACACGGCGTGCCGTGCGCGACCGCGACGCACACCGTGCCCCGCCGCTTGCACTCGACGCACACGCTCGTGGTCGGGATGCGCGGGTGGCGGCGCTGGATGTAGGCCGAGAGGACCTCGAGCAGCTGGTGCTTGTCGATCGGGCAGCCCCGCAGCTCGAAGTCGACGCTCACGTGCGCCGATATCGGCGTCGAGCGCGCGAGGGTCGACAGGTACTCGGGGTGCGCGTAGACGACGGACCGGAACTCCGCGATGTCACCGAAGTTGCGCAGCGCCTGGATCCCGCCGCTCGTCGCGCACGCGCCGATGGTCACGAGGGTCCGCGACATCGCCCGCACCTGCCCGATGCGCTCGATCTCGTCCGGCGTCGTGACCGAGCCCTCGACGAGGGACACGTCGTACGGTCCCTCGACGACCGCGCGCGTCGCCTCGGGGAAGTAGGCGATCTGGACCTGGCCCGCGAGCGCCATGAGCTCGTCCTCGCAGTTGAGCAGGGTGAGCTGGCACCCGTCGCACGACGCGAACTTCCACACGGCCAGCGTGGGCAACGCCTGAGTGGTCATCTCACAGCTCCCGGCAGGACAGCAGGGGGGCGAGCCGGTCGTAGGTGAGCACCGGCCCGTCGACGCACACGAAGAGCTCGCGCAGCTGGCAGTGCCCGCAGAGCCCGACACCACACTTCATGTTGCGCTCCATGGACAGGCGGATCCGGTTCTCCCGGACGCCTCTGTCGACGAGCGCGGACGCGACGTACCGCATCATCACCTCGGGCCCGCACACGAAGGCTGTCGTGCGGCGGGCGTCGAAGCCCGCGCGCGGCACGAGCTGGGTGACGAGACCGACCCGGCCCCGCCACGCGTGCTGCGCGTTGTCGACGGTGACCTCGACGACGATGCCGTGGTCCTTGGCCCACGTGCGCAGCTCGTCGCCGAACAGGATGTCCTCGGGAGTGCGCACGCCGTACAGCAGCACCACGCGCTCGTACCGGTCCCGCTGGGCGATCAGCTCGAGGATCGCACCGCGCAGCGGCGCCAGGCCGATGCCGCCGGCGACGAACACGACGTCGCCCCCTGCGGCGTCCGTCACGTCCCACGACGTCCCGAAGGGACCTCGCACGCCCAGCACGGCGCCCGTCGGGGCCGTGATGAGCGCATGCGTGACGACCCCGACGTCGCGGATCGTGTGCTCGACCGGGCCGAGCACGAGCGGGTTCCCGCTGATCGAGATCGGCGCCTCACCGACCCCGAACGCGTCGAGCATCGTGAACTGCCCGGCGGCGTAGACGAGCGGCTCCCCGTCGACCGGTTCGAGGTCGAACGTGTAGGTGTCCCGCGTGTCCTGGCGGGTCCGCCCGATCCGGAACCGCCGCGGCAGCATCGGGTCGTGGACCGCTGCCGCGTTCAGGTGATCGACCATGCTCATCGTGTCCACGCTCCTGCGGGTCCGGGTCGGTCTCAGGCCGTGACGGCGGGTTGCGGGGTCCAGCGCAGCGCTGCGGCCTCGGCCGTGATGTCGATCGCCGCAGGGCACCACGTGATGCACCGGCCGCAGCCGACGCATCCCGACGTGCCGAACTGGTCGATCCAGGCGGCGAGCTTGTGGGTCATCCACTGGCGGTACCGCGACCGGATCTCGGGCCGGATGCTGCCGCCGTGGATGTACGAGAAGTCCTGCGTGAAGCACGAGTCCCAGACCCGGCGCCGCTCGGCCACGTCGCCCGTGAGGTCGGCGACGTCCTCGACCGAGGTGCAGAAGCACGTCGGGCACACGAGCGTGCAGTTGGTGCACGCGAGGCACCGCGAGGCGACGTCGTCCCAGCGCGGGCTCTCGGCGTTCGCGTACAGCACGTCCTTGATGCCCTGGGTGTCGAGCGACCGTCCCATGTGCGCGGCAGACCACGTCGCGACGTCGTCCGCGCCCTGCACGTCGACGGGCAGCGCCTCGGCAGACTCGACCTCCTCGAGGACCTCGGCACCGCGCGGGGTCCCGACCTCGACGAGGAACCGGTGCGGTCCGCCGTCCAGCAGCTCGGTCAGCGCCAGGTCGTAGCCGGAGTCCGGCCGGGGCCCGGTGCCCATCGACGCGCAGAAGCACGTGCCGCTCGGGCTGCTGCAGGTCGCCGCGACCACGAACGTGCCCTCGCGGCGGGCGGCGTAGCGGACGTCGACGTGGTTCCGGCCGAGCAGGACGACGTCGTGGATGGCGAGCGCGTGCAGGTCGCACGAGCGCACCCCGAGCAGCGCGTACGGGCCGAGACCGTTCCCGTCGGCCTCGGGGCCCTCCTCGTTGACCGTGAACTCCTCGCCGGTCCGCCGCCCGCGCCAGAACAGCTCGGAGGCGGGGAAGAACACGGGCTTGGGCGACTGGGCACCCGCCGCGAAGCCGAACACCGCGTCGTCGTCGCGTCGCCTGAGGCGGTAGTGCGCGGCGTCCTGCTCGTCGCCCCAGCCGCGCGGCAGGTCGTCGAGGGTCCGGACCGGGCCGGGGACGATGGCCCCGTCACGCACCGTCGGCCCCACGACCGAGTACCCGCGCGCCGCGAGCACGTCGATGAGCTGCTGCAGGCCGTCCATACCAAGGACTCGCACGTCGTCCGCCATTGGACCTCACCTCTCGGGGATCACCTCACCGTGGCGCGCGCAGAGGTGGGGTACCAGGGACCTACGTCATACCCGACATGCCCCGTGCAAACGGGCACGTCGGACCGCGCAGCCGACGGGCCCGGTGTTGACTGTCCCCATGCCTCTTGTCGGTGAGTACGAGCCCAGCCCGCAGAAGTGGGTCCGCGACCAGGTCGACCTCTACGAGAGCTCGGGCGGGACCCAGGGACTGACCCTGCGCGGGATGCCGGTGGTCATCCTCACGACGGTCGGCGCGAGGTCGGGCAAGCTGCGCAAGGCCGCCCTCATGCGCGTCGAGCACGAGGGCACCTACGCCGTCGTCGCGTCGCTCGGGGGCGCGCCCGCCAACCCCGTGTGGTTCGCCAACGTCAAGGCCCACCCCGAGGTCGAGCTGCAGGACGGCCCGCACAGGTGGGACCTCGTCGCGCGCGAGGTCCACGGCGAGGAGAAGGCGCTGTGGTGGGAGCGCGCGGTCGCGGCGTACCCGGACTACGCCGAGTACCAGCGCAAGACGACGCGCGAGATCCCCGTCGTGGTGCTCGAACGCCCCTGACGACCTGCGCGGCGTCCGCCGACCTGCCGCGCGGTCAGCCCACGCGGTAGGTGTCGACCAGCTGGTCCATGAGGGCGTCGATGCGCGCGTCGACCCGCTTGCGTGCCGGGTCCTCGTCGTGCCACGCGACGATCTCGCGGGCGCCCTGCTCGAACGGGATGGTCGCGGTGAACTCCGGGACGACGCTGCGCAGCTTGGAGTTGTCGAAGACCATCGAGTGCGCCTTGTCGCCCAGCAGGCCCGCTCCCCACTCCGGGTCGGCTGCGGCGATCGCGTCCGACGGGACGTGCACGATCTTCGCCTCGACCCCGGCGGAGAACGCGAGCGCCTCGGCGATCTGGTTCCAGGTCAGCGCGTCGTCGGACGTGATGTGGAACGCGTCGCCGATCGTGCGCGGGTGGCCGAGCAGCGGCACGAACCCCTTCGCGAAGTCCTCGTGGTGGGTCAGGGTCCACAGCGACGTGCCGTCGCCGTGGACGACGACCTCCTTGCCCTGCCGCATACGCTCGACCGCGGTCCAGCCGCCGTCGAACGGGACGAGGGTGCGGTCGTAGGTGTGCGAGGGGCGCACGATCGTCGCGGGGAACCCCGTCTCGCGGTAGGCCGTCACCAGCACGTCCTCGCAGGCGATCTTGTCGCGCGAGTACTGCCAGAACGGGTTGCGCAGGGGGGTCGACTCGACGACCGGGACGCGCGCGGGCGGCGTCTGGTACGCCGAGGCAGAGCTGATGAACACGTACTGCGCGGTCCGGCCGGTGAAGAGGTCGATGTCGGCGCGGACGTGCTCGGGGGTGAACGCGACCCAGTCGACGACCGCGTCGAACTCGCTGTCCCCCAGGGCTGCCCGGACCGACTCCGCGTCGCGGATGTCGCCGTGCAGCGCGGTGACGCCGTCGGGCAGCGGGTGGGCGTTGCTCGAGCCGCGGTTGAGGACGTGCAGGTCGATGCCGCGCTCCACCGCGAGCCGCGTGCTCGCCGAGCTGATGACGCCGCTGCCACCGATGAACAAGACCTTCAGAGCACTCATGACCTGCACGTTAACGTGTCCGGAGCGCTCCCGCGTCCCCAGGGTGTTGTCCCCAGGGTCTTGGAGCTCGGGCGATGGCGCACGTAAGGTCGCCGCACGTCGACGCCCGGGTCGGCGGGCTCGTACTCGCCCGCACTTGCCCGCGCCCGCCTCTGCCCGCCCATGCCCGGCCACCCGAAGGGGACGGTGTGACCAGCAGCTCACCCGCCGCCGGCCGCCCGGCCCGGCCCTGGTGGTCGCGCCTCGCACTGCTCGGGCCCGCATTCGTGGCCTCCGTGGCCTACGTCGACCCCGGCAACGTCGCGGCGAACATCACGGCCGGCTCGCGCTACGGCTACCTGCTCGTGTGGGTCCTCGTCATGGCCAACGCCATGGCCGTCATCGTGCAGTACCAGTCGGCCAAGCTCGGCCTCGCGACGGGGCACAGCCTGCCCGAGCTGCTCGGGCAACGCCTGCGCCCGACTCCCCGCCGGCTGTACTGGGTGCAGGCCGAGGTCGTCGCGGGGGCTACCGACCTCGCGGAGGTCATCGGCGGGGCTGTCGCCCTGCACCTGCTGCTCGGGCTGCCGCTGCTGGCCGGCGGCGTGATCATCGGCGCGGCGTCGATGCTCCTGCTCGCGGTGCAGTCCGCGCGGGGGCAGCGGCGCTTCGAGGTCATCGTGATGACGCTCCTCGTGATCATCGCGGCGGGGTTCCTCGCGCCGCTCGCGGTCAGCCCGTTCGACCTGCACGGCGCCCTGGCCGGGCTCGTCCCGCGCCTGCACAGCGCCGACATGGTGCTCCTTGCGGCGTCGATGCTCGGCGCGACGGTCATGCCGCACGCGATCTACCTGCACTCGGCGCTCGCGCGGGACCGGCACGGCTACCACCCGGCCGCCGAGATCCGCGCACGACTGATCCGCGTCACCCGCTGGGACGTCGCCCTCGCGCTGCTCGTCGCCGGGGCGGTCAACATCGGCATGCTGCTCGTCGCGGCGTCGAGCCTGGCCGGGACCGCGGGCACCGACACGATCGCGGGCACGCACGCCGCCATCACCACCGCCCTCGGCCCGGCCATCGGCGTCGTGTTCGCGCTCGGCCTGCTGGCCTCGGGGCTCGCGTCGACGTCCGTCGGCTCCTACGCGGGCGCCGCGATCATGAGCGGCCTGCTGCACAAGCGCGTGCCGCTCCTGCTGCGCCGCCTCGTCACGCTCATCCCGGCCCTCGCGGTGCTCGCGGTCGGGGTCGAGCCGACCTCGGCACTCGTGCTCAGCCAGGTCCTGCTGAGCTTCGGCATCCCGTTCGCCCTCATCCCGCTGATCCGGCTCACCGGGAACCGCGAGCTCATGGGCGACAACGTGGACTCCCCCGCCTTGCGGGTCGCGAGCTGGACCAGTGCGTTCCTCATCGTCGCGCTCAACGTGGTGCTGCTCGGGCTCACGCTGGGGGTCGGGCGCTAGGCCGGTCCACACTTGAGGTAGGCCGGCAAGGGGACGAACCCGCAGGCCGCGCCCGTGTCGTCGAGCAGGCGGCCCATCAGCTTGACGGTGCGCAGCACGACGGCGCGGTCGGCGATCTCGACGCCCGGCATCCGCTCCTCGATCGTCGCCTCGAGCCGCTGGACGTCGTCGAGCGTCCGGGTCCACACGTCGACGGCCAGGTCGTACCGGCCGATGATCGCGACCACGGCGCGGGCCTCGGAGATCGTGGCGATCCGCTGGGCCACCTTGTCGCGCTGCGACGCCGGGGTCCGCAGGAAGTACCACGCGGACATCGGGTACCCGGAGTGACGGCGCGCGAGCTCGGCCCGGAACCGGAGCCGACCGGTCCCCACCACCTCGGCGATGAGCTCGCGGGCGCGACGAGGTCGGACTCCGAGCACCTCAGCCAGCTGCGGTGCGCTCACGCGGCCGTCGCGAGCGAGCTCCCGGGCGACCGCCTCGCTGAGCGGTGTCACCCGGGCGCGGTTGGCCGGGGTCGGGTGCGCGGCGAGCCGCGCGCGCTCGGGTTCGGTGAGGCCGGGCAGACGCCAGCCGCTGCCGTCGACATAGGTGCGCGTCACGGGGTGCGAGTGCACCGACAGGACCGTCCCGACGGGGTGCAGCCGCTCGAGCAGCAGGCGCGCGAGAGAGTCGTCGTCGCCCGCGATGACCGTCAGGACGAGCTCACGGCTGCCGGCCGTGACGTCGATCGTGGCGATCTCGGGGACCTGGGCCAGCTCGCCCGCGATCGGCAGCACCTGGCCGGGTGGGATGCGCATCTCGACGAGCGCTACCCCGTGCCCGAGTGCAGCCGTCCCGGCCTGGAGGTTGGGTGCCGCGGTCAGCCAGGCCACGCCGCTCCCCGACAGCCGCGCCCAGCGCCGCGCGAGCGTGAGTGGGCTCGGACCCAGGACGGCGCCGAGCTCGGTCCAGGACGCGCGCGGTCGGACCTGCAGAGCGGCGATCAGGCGTCGATCGTCGTCGTCCAGGGCGGTATCCATCGTCAGCACAGTCACTTTCGACCATTGTCATCGTGCATGGCCGCGATCGTAACGCTCTCCCTAGCCTGGAATGGTCCGAAACCGCTAGATCTATCCTTCGAGAGGAGTCTCCGTGCCCTCACTGGACCAGGTGCTCAGTCGGCTGGGTGCCACGCGCAGCTGGCAGGAGGAGCTCTACCTGCACCTGCACGCCCACCCGGAGCTGAGCCTTCACGAGGAGAAGACCCGAGCTCTTGTCGCCGCCCGTCTGGGCGAGCTCGGCTACGAGGTGCACACCCTCGGCGGAGGCGTCGTGGGGGTCCTCGACAACGGCCCCGGCCCGGTGGTGCTCAGCCGCGCGGACATGGACGGGCTCCCGGTCGCCGAGCAGACCGGCCTGCCCTACGCCTCGAGCGACTCCACCGTCGACGAGTCGGGCGGCACCGTCGGCCTGATGCACGCGTGCGGCCACGACGTGCACGTCACGTGCCTGGTCGGAGCCGCCGCGCTGCTCGCCGCGGAGCCCGGCGCGTGGTCGGGGACGTTCGTCGCGCTCTTCCAGCCAGCCGAGGAGATCGGGGCGGGTGCGCGAGCGATGGTGGACGGCGGTCTGGTCGATGCTGTGCCGCGCCCCGACGTTGTGCTCGGGCAGCACGTCCTCGGCCACACCGCCGGCGTGCTGGCCACCCAGGTCGGCCCCGTCCTGTCCGCGGGCGACAGCATCAAGATCACCGTGTTCGGCAAGGGCTCGCACGGGTCCATGCCGCACCTGGGCGTCGACCCCGTCGTGCTGGCCTCGGCCATCGTCCTGCGCCTGCAGTCGATCGTCTCGCGCGAGGTCGCGCCCGGGGAGTTCGCGGTCGTGACGGTCGGCGCGCTCAACGCGGGGACCAAGAGCAACGTCATCCCTGACCGAGCCACCCTGCTGGTCAACCTGCGCACCTACGACACCGGCACCAGGGCGCGCGTCGTCGCGGCGGTCGAGCGCGTGGTCCGCGGCGAGTGCGCGGCGGCCGGCTCGCCCCAGGAGCCGACGTTCGACTACTACGACCAGTTCCCCCTCACCGACAACGACCCGGCCGTGACCGGCAAGGTCACCGAGGCGTTCCGGGCCCACTTCGGCGCAGACCGCGTCATGCCGCTCGGGCGGGTACC
>DASVMA010000220.1:0-7736 GCA_036384595.1 Cellulomonas sp.
CGCCGCGCGCCTGGCGACCGGCCTGGCCCGTGCGTGCTCGACCGCGTCGGGGGAGCCTGCCCTGTGGCCGGTCGACGCCGCGCTGCGACCCGAGGGCAAGAACGGACCGCTCGTCCGCACGCTCGCGAGCCACCGCGCGTACTACGAGCGGTGGGCCAAGACGTGGGAGTTCCAGGCCCTGCTCAAGGCACGCCACCTCGCGGGCGACGAGGCGCTGGGCAACGAGTACGTCGCGACCGTGAACCCGCTCGTGTGGTCCGCGGTCCAGCGCGAGAACTTCGTCGAGGACTCCCAGGCGATGCGCCGGCGCGTCGAGGAGCACGTGCCCGTGGCTGAGGCGGACCGCCAGCTCAAGCTCGGCATCGGCGGGCTGCGTGACGTCGAGTTCACGGTGCAGCTGCTCCAGCTCGTCCACGGCCGCGCGGACGAGGCCATCCGCAGCCCCAACACCCTGACGGCGCTCGCGGCGTTGGCTGCCGGGGGCTATGTCGGGCGCGAGAGTGCGGCGCAGCTCGCGGTCTGCTACCGGTTCCTGCGCGCGCTCGAGCACCGCATCCAGCTCTACCGGCTGCGCCGCACGCACCTCATGCCGACCGCCGAGGCTGACCTGCGCCGGCTCGCGCGCTCGGTCGGCATGCGCGCCGACGGGGCTGCGGGCCTCGAGGACCGCTGGCGTGCCGTCCGACGCGACGTCCGTCACCTCCACGAGGAGCTCTTCTACCGACCGCTGCTGCCCGCGACGGCGCAGCTGTCGACCGAGGAGGCCAGCCTCGCTCCCGACGCGGCGCGGGCCCGGCTCGCGGCGATCGGCTACCGCGACCCGGCGGGGGCCATGCGGCACATCGCGGCGCTCACCGAGGGTGTCTCGCGGCGTGCGTCGATCCAGCGTCAGCTGCTGCCCGTGATGATCGGCTGGTTCGCCGACGGCGCCGACCCCGACTCGGGTCTGCTGGCGTTCCGGCGGCTGTCCGACGAGCTCGGCACGACGCACTGGTACCTCAAGCTGCTCCGTGACTCGGGCACGGCCGCCCAGCGCCTTGCGCGCGTGCTGTCGACGTCCAGGTACGCCGCGGACGCCCTCACGCGCTCGCCCGAGTCCGTGACGTGGCTCGCAGCCGACGACGATCTGCTCCCGCGCTCCCACGAGCGGCTCACCGCAGAGGCGGACGCCGTGCTGACCCGGGCGACCGAGCAGGTCGGGGCCGCGACGATCCTGCGGGCGCTGCGGCGCCGCGAGCTCGCGCGGACCGCGGTGGCCGACGTGCTCGGGGTGGTGACGGGGACGAGCGCGGCGCTGAGCCTGTCGATGGCGGCCGACGTCGTGCTCGCGGGGGCGCTGCGCATCGCGACCGAGGAGGTCCGGAACGACCGCGGGCTGGGGGCCGACCCCACGCGGCTTCTCATCGTCGCGATGGGGCGGCTCGGCGGACGGGAGCTCGGGTACGCGTCGGACGCCGACGTGCTGTTCGTCCACGACCCTGTCGCCGGCGCCGACCCGACGCAGGCGCAGGAGTTCGCGCTCGCGGTCACGAGCCTGCTGCGCCAGCTGCTCGGCGAGGTCGGGCCCGAGCCTGCGCTCGAGGTCGATGCCGACCTGCGACCCGAGGGCCGCAACGGACCCCTCGTGCGCTCGTTCGACTCCTACCGCGAGTACTACGGGCGGTGGTCGTCGCCGTGGGAGAGCCAGGCGCTCCTGCGGGCCCGGCCTGTCGCGGGTGACGAGGCGCTCGGCGTCGCCTTCACCGAGCTCGTCGCGCCGCTGCGCTACCCGGTGGGTGGCCTCGACCACGCCGTCGTGCGGGAGGTCCGGCGGATCAAGGCGCGCGTCGAGGCCGAGCGGCTGCCGCGCGGCGTCGATCCGGCGCGGCACCTCAAGCTCGGCCGGGGCGGCGTCTCGGACGTCGAGTGGACTGCTCAGCTGCTCCAGCTGCAGCACGCGTACGAGGTCCCCGGCCTGCGCACGACCGGGACGCTCGAGGCGCTCTCGGCCGCGTCGTCGGCCGGTCTTCTCGACGCGGCCGACGCGGAGGCGCTGACCGCTGCCTGGGAGCTCGCGTCGCGGCTGCGCGACGCGATCGTGCTCTGGACCGGGAGGGCCGGGGGAGCGCACGCCGACGTCCTCCCGCACGACCGCCAGGCCCTCGCGGGGATCGCTCGCGTGGTCGGCTACCCGCCGGGTTCCGGCGGCGAGCTCGAGGAGCACTACCTGCGCACCGCCCGGCGAGCGCGGGCCGTCGTGGAGCGCGTCTTCTACGCCTGACCAACGCGGGTGGTGCCGATCGCTCAGGTCGAGGTCGCGCAGCCGCATCCGCGCGGTCAATCGATTTCGATAACGTTTTACAAGCGATACAGTCTCCGCGTGGATCCACAGCACAGAGTGACGATCACCGACGTCGCGCGCGAGGCGGGCGTGTCGGTCGCGACCGTCTCGAAGGTCATCAACGAGCGGTACGGCGTCGCCGCCGCGACCGGCGCGAAGGTCCGCGCCGTCATCGAGACCCTCGGGTACGAGTCGAGCCTCGTCGCGCGGAGCCTGCGGAGCCACCACACCAACGTCATCGGCATCCTCGTCGCCGACTTCGAGCCCTTCAGCGCCGAGCTGCTCAAGGGTGCCGCCCAGGCGATCCGCGGCGCGGGGTACGAGCTGCTCGCCTACTCGGCCGGCGGACCTGCCGAGGAGCTCGTCGGCTGGGAGCGTCGCTACCTGTCCCGACTGTCCGGCACCCTGATCGACGGTGCGGTGCTCGTCACCCCGACGGTCGTCGACGCGCAGTACGGCACGCCGGTCGTCGCCGTCGACCCCCACACGGGCCGCTCCGGCATGCCGACGGTGGACTCGGACAACCTCAAGGGCGCGATGGTTGCGACCGAGCACCTGCTGTCCCTCGGTCACCGGCGGATCGGGTTCCTCGGTGGCCGGCCGGACCTGGAGTCGGCGCGACTCCGCGAGGAGGGCTACCGCGCGGCCCTGACCGCCGCGGGCATCGCGATCGACCCCGAGCTCATCCGCGTCGGCGGCTACCGGCCCGAGTCCGCCGAGGAGCCCGCGCACGCCCTGCTCACGCTCCCGGAGCGCCCGACGGCCGTCTTCGCGGCCAACGACCTGTCCGCGATCCGCACGATGCAGGTCGCCCAGCGACTCGGTCTCGACGTGCCGGGCGACGTCTCGGTGATCGGCTTCGACAACGTGCCGGAGTCCGCGCTCGTCTCCCCGCAGCTGACGACCATCGCGCAGCCGATCCAGGAGATGGGCCGGCACGCCGTGCGGATGCTCTTGGAGCTCCTGTCCGGGGGTGAGCTCGACATGACGCACGTGACCCTGCCGACGGAGCTCATCGTCCGGCAGTCGTGCGGACCGGTGCCCCGCTCGGTCGTCGCACCGCAGGTCTGAGCCTCGCGGGTCCGTTCTTCGACCCGAGCGGTACCCCACAGACTGAAGGGCGCCCCCGGCCAGAGCCGGGGACGCCCTCAGTCTGCACTGATCGGGAGCAGCCGATCAGCAGTCGTAGTACAGCTCGAACTCGTGCGGGTGCGGGCGCAGCCGGATCGGGTCGACCTCCTGCGAGCGCTTGTAGTCGATCCACGTCGCGATCAGGTCGGGCGTGAACACGTTGCCGGCCGTGAGGTAGTCGTGGTCGGCCTCGAGGGTGTCGAGCACCTCGGCGAGCGAGCCCGGGACCTGCTGGATGAGGGCGTGCTCCTCGGGGGGCAGCTCGTAGAGGTCCTTGTCGACCGGCTCGGGCGGCTCGATGCGGTTCTGGATGCCGTCGAGGCCAGCCATGAGCATCGCGGCGAAGGCGAGGTACGGGTTGGACGACGGGTCCGGGACGCGGAACTCGATGCGCTTGGCCTTCGGGTTCGAACCGGTGACCGGGATGCGGATGCACGCGGAGCGGTTGCGGGCCGAGTAGACCAGGTTGACGGGGGCCTCGAAGCCGGGGACCAGGCGGTGGTAGGAGTTCACCGTCGGGTTCGTGAACGCGAGCAGCGACGGCGCGTGCTTGAGCAGGCCACCGATGTACCAGCGCGCCATGTCGGACAGGCCGCCGTAGCCCTTCTCGTCGAAGAACAGCGGCTTGCCGTCCTTCCACAGGGACTGGTGGACGTGCATGCCCGAGCCGTTGTCGCCGAAGAGCGGCTTCGGCATGAACGTCGCGGTCTTGCCGTTGTTGTGGGCCACGTTCTTCACGACGTACTTGAAGAGCATGACCTTGTCGCCCGAGATCGCGAGCTCGTCGAAGCGGTAGTTGATCTCCTGCTGGCCGGCGGTGCCGACCTCGTGGTGCGCACGCTCGACACCGAGCCCGAGGGCGTCCAGGTGCAGGCTGATCTGGTCGCGGATGTCCGAGAAGCCGTCGACCGGCGGGACCGGGAAGTAGCCACCCTTGTAGGGGATCTTGTGGCCGAGGTTGCCGCCCTCCTCCTTGCGGCCGGTGTTCCAGGCCGCCTCGAAGGAGTCGATCGAGTAGAACGACTCGTTCTGCTTCGTGTGGAAGCGCACGTCGTCGAAGATGTAGAACTCGGCCTCGGGGGCGAAGAACGCGGTGTCCGCGATGCCCGTCGAGCGCAGGTAGGCCTCGGCCTTGGCAGCGACCTGACGCGGGTCGCGGCTGTACGGCTCGTCGGTGTACGGGTCGACGATGTGCATGTTGATGTTCAGCGTCTTCTCGACCCGGAACGGGTCGAGGTAGGCCGTCTTGATGTCCGGGATCAGCTTCATGTCCGACTCGTGGATGGCCTGGAAGCCGCGGATCGAGGATCCGTCGAACATCTGGCCGTTCTCGAAGAAGTCGTCTGGCAGCGAGTACGCCGGGACGTTGAAGTGCTGCATCGTGCCGGGCAGATCACAGAAGCGGACGTCGATGAACTTGACGTCCTCGCTCTTGATGAACGCCAGGACTTCCTCCGGCTTGCTGAACATCCGCTGCTCCTCGGTTCGATGTGCCCTGATCGGGCGCCTTGAGGTTAGGCCCGGACGGTTTCCCGGTCGTGTACCGAATGTTTCGGCGGTGTTACGCCGCGCTCTCCCGTGTCACGGTCTGTCGATCCGGGAGGCGCGCGTCGACTGGGAGCAGCGTCCGGGCGGACCCACTCTCGCTCGTTAGGGTAGCGGGGTGGAGATGCGCGCGAGCATGGGTGGCTGGCTCGATGGTCCCCCCGCGGGCGCGACAGGGGCGGACGGCTCGTCGCGGGGCGCGCGTCTGGGCCTCCCCGCGACCGGGTCGGGGTCGCTCGCCCCGCTCGCTCGGCGGATGCTCGCGCTGGTCATCGACTGGGTCGCATGCCTGGCGATCTCTGCGGCGTTCTTCCACGGCGACGCGATGGCGACCCTCGGTGTCTTCGCGATCGAGAACGTGGTGCTTGTCGGGACGCTAGGAATGACCGTCGGCCACCGGCTGCTCGGCCTGCGAGTCGCGCGGCTGGTTCGCGCTGTACCCACACCAGCGCGTCCCGGCGAGCCCGCGGGGCAACCCGGCCTCCTCGCGGGGGCGGTCCGCGCGGTGCTCCTGTGCCTCGTCGTCCCGGCCGTCGTGTGGGACGCCGACGGCCGCGGCATGCACGACCGGCTCGCCGGCACGGTGATCGTCCGGCGCTAGCGGGGCGGCGTCAGGCGGGGGCCCGCCACTCGATCGTGTAGCGCCAGTAGAGCCGCGATCGAAACGTGCTCCCGGGCAGCGTCCGGGCGGCCGCGGCTCGCACGTCGTCGTAGGTCTCGTCAGGGTCGCGCACCGGCGCAGGATGCTCCCAGTAGCCGCGGGCAGCCGTCGCGGCACGGTTCACCGGGACGCTCCACGCCCCCAGCGCCCGGTCGAGCGGGGTCGAGGGGCGGGCCAGGCCCACGACGACGAGGCGTCCGCCGGGGGCGGTCAACCCGCGCAGGCGCTCGAGCCCCCGGTCGACGCCGAGGTGGTGCAACGTCGCGATGCACGCGACGAGGTCGAAGGTGCCCAGGTGCGCCGCGTCGAGGACGTCGGCCACGACGTAGTCGAGGTCTGCCGAGCGCGGCTCACGGGTGGCGAGCCTCCAGGCGAGCTCGACCATGGGCGCCGAGACGTCGAGGCCCGTGACGTGGCCGGCGCCCGCGGCGAGCATCCGGCGCGTCAGCAGCCCTTCGCCGGAGCCGACGTCGAGCGCCGTGGCGCCGACCTGGAGCCCTCGCAGCACGAACGGGTGCAAGTGGGTGTTGTGGTTCCAGGACGATCGCGTTCCCGACGCCACGGGACGTCGCTCGACCGAGCTCGACGGTGCGCGGGAGCCGTCAGCGGCCGCGCATGCCCTTGCGGTCCGGGCGCGCACGCATGGGGTCGACGCCCTTGGGGACCGGCAGTCGGATCGCACCGAGCGCGGTGAGCCGCTTCATGACCTCGGCGACCTCCTGCTTGGTGAGGGTCGGCTTGAGGCGCTGGACGGCCCGCGGGAGCTTGCGCAGCGGGACCTGGCCCTCGCCGTCGCCCGCCTGGATGATCGTGATCGGTGCGCCGGACACGACGCGCGCGGTGCGCTTGCGCTCGGCCTCGAGCAGCTTCCCGACGCGGTTCGCCGGGCCCTCGCTGACGAGCACGACGCCCGCGCGACCGACGCCGCGGAACACGAGGTCCTGCGTGCGGGGGTCGACCGCGACCGGTTCCTCCGCGAACGTCCAGCCGCGCCGGATCGTGCCGAGCGCCGCACGTGCCGCTCCCGGCTGGCCCTCGATCTGCGCGTACGCGGCCGACTCGGCCCGTCGGGCGAGGATGAACATGCCCGCCAGCGCCGCGAACGGGAGGCTGAGCAGCAGCATGTACAGCCACCGGTCGATGACCAGGCCGATGATGAGGCCGATCGCCAGGATGCCGACGAAGGCGGCGAGCACGAACCACGTGACCGCCGGGTCCGTCTTGCGGGTCATCGTGTACGCCTGCCACACCTGGTGGTACCACCGGGTCTTCTTCACCTTGGGCGGCGAGGCGGGGGAGGGAGTGCTCTGACGGGCCATGAGCCGGAAGTCTACCGATCGCGGAGGGTCGTCGCGTCTACCTCGCGAGGAGGCTCGACGCCTCCTGACGGGACGTGCGGGGCTCACCGAGATGGGCGAGGTTCGCGGGGATCTCTTCGCCGCGGCGGGCCATCGCCTGACCCCACAGCCGCCCGGCGCGGTACGACGAGCGGACGAGCGGCCCGGCCATCACGCCGAGGAACCCGATGCGCTCCGCCTCCTGGGACAGCTCGACGAACTCCTCGGGCCGGACCCAGCGGTCGACGGGGTGGTGGCGGACGGGCGGGCGCAGGTACTGCGTGATCGTCAGCAGGTCGCAGCCCGCGTCGTGCAGCGCGTGGAGCGCCTCGACGACCTCGTCGTTCGTCTCGCCCATCCCGAGGATGAGGTTGGACTTCGTGACGAGGCCGGCCGCGCGTGCGGCCGCAAGGACCGACAGGGAGCGGTCGTAGCGGAAGCCGGGCCGGATCTGCTTGAAGATCCGGGGCACGGTCTCCAGGTTGTGACCGAGGACCTCGGGGCGCGAGCTGAAGACCTCGTCGAGGAGCTCGGGCACCGCGTTGAAGTCGGGGATGAGCAGCTCGACACCCGTGCCGACGTTGAGTGCGTGGATCCGCCGCACGGTCTCGGCGTACAGCCACGCGCCGCCGTCGTCCAGGTCGTCGCGAGCGACACCGGTCACGGTCGCGTACTTCAGGCCCATGGCCTGGACGGACTCCGCGACGCGCCGCGGTTCGTCGGCGTCGAAGTCCGCAGGCCG
>DASVMA010000221.1:0-7808 GCA_036384595.1 Cellulomonas sp.
GTGCGGGGGTCGACGGGGCCCGCGCCGGTCGACGAGTGACGACTGGGGCGCTCGACGAGTGAGTTCTTGCGTTGATTCAGTCGAAAGGCTTAGCGTCCTGCTTAGTGAAGAGGACGTCACCGCGGCTACCGAGCCTGCGGAAGCCCTCCGGCAAGAGGCGGGACACCAGTGGGCGAGCAGGTCGGACGAGCGTCCCGGGACGACGCAGCGTGGTGGCGCGGCGCTGTCATCTACCAGGTCTACGTGCGCAGCTTCGCGGACGGCAACGGCGACGGCACGGGTGACCTGACCGGGGTCCGCGAGCACCTGGGGTACCTGCGGGACCTCGGGGTCGACGCGATCTGGTTCAACCCGTTCTACGTGTCCCCGCTGGCTGACGGCGGCTACGACGTCGCCGACTACCGTGCGATCGACCCCGCGTTCGGCACCCTCGAGCAGGCCGAGCAGGTCATCCGCGAGGCCCGCGCGCTGGGAATCCGCACGATCGTCGACATCGTCCCGAACCACGTCTCGGACCAGCACCCGTGGTTCCAGGCGGCGCTCGCGGCCGGCCCGGGGTCGCCCGAGCGTGCGCGGTTCTGGTTCCGCCCGGGCAAGGGACCGGGCGGCGACGAGATGCCGACCCACTGGACCTCGAGCTTCGGGGGCAGCACGTGGACGCGGACGACCAACCCCGACGGGACGCCGGGGGAGTGGTACCTGCACCTGTTCACCCCCGAGCAGCCCGACCTCAACTGGGACCACCCCGACGTGCGGCGCGAGCACGAGGACGTGCTGCGGTTCTGGTTCGACCGCGGCGTGGCAGGGGTGCGGATCGACTCGGCGGCCCTGCTCCTCAAGGACCCGGAGCTCCCCGAGGTGCCCGCGCACCCCGGTCCGGGGCAGCACCCGCACGTCGACCGTGACGGGCTGCACGACGTGTACCGCGCGTGGCGGGCGCTCGCCGACTCCTACGACGGCACGCGGGTGCTGGTCGGCGAGGTGTGGCTCGCGGACGAGGAGCGGTTCGCGCGGTACCTGCGCCCCGACGAGATGCACACGGCCTTCAACTTCGACTTCATGGGCCGACCCTGGAGCGCGACGCAGCTGCGCGAGTCGATCGACATGACGCTTGCCGCGCACCGCCCGGTCGGCGCCCCGGCGACCTGGGTGCTCTCCAACCACGACGTGACCCGGCCGGTGACCCGCTACGGACGCGCGGACAGCTCCTTCGACTTCGGCTCCAAGCGGTTCGGCACCCCGACCGACCTCGCGCTCGGGCTGCGTCGTGCCCGGGCCGCGGCGCTGCTCACGGCGGCGCTGCCGGGCTCGCTGTACGTGTACCAGGGCGACGAGCTCGGCCTGCCGGAGGTCGAGGACCTTCCGCTCACCGCGCTGCAGGACCCCATGTACTTCCGCTCGGGCGGCGTCGACCCCGGACGCGACGGGTGCCGGGTACCGCTGCCGTGGTCGGGGACGACACCGCCGTTCGGCTTCAGCCCCGAGGGCTCGACGAACGCGACGTGGCTGCCGCAGCCCGCGTCCTGGGCACCCCTCACGGTCGAGGCGCAGGCCGGCGACCCGGCGTCGATGCTCTCGCTGTACCGCGACGCGTTCACGATCCGCCGGGCCGAGCTGGACCTCGGCGACGGCCCGATGCAGTGGCTCGACACCGACGACGACGCCGTCCTCGCCTTCACGCGCGGACCGGCGTTCGCCTGCGTCGTCAACCTCGGGTCGGTCGCCGTCGACCTGCCCCCGCACGTGGACGTCCTGCTCGCGAGCGGCGAGCTCCCAGGCGGCCGGCTCCCGGGCGACACCGCCGTCTGGCTCCGCACGGCGACGGCCTCCCGGATCGCCGTTCCCTCCGAGTAGAGCGACGCACTCGGATGCCTCCCAGGGTGGGGGCCCCGGGACCATCGTCACTTGATGCGGGGCCCCACCCCGAGAAACGTCGGAGAAGAAGGCCGTCCGCTCGCTCGACGAGGGAAGGGGAGCCATGTCACCCCCGGCGATCGCCACCCACGACCTGACCAAGCACTTCGGGTCGGTCGTCGCCCTCGAAGGGATGGACCTCGAGGTCCACCCCGGTGAGACGTTCGGGTTCCTCGGTCCCAACGGGGCCGGCAAGTCGACCACCGTCCGGCTGCTGCTGAGCCTCATCCGGCCGACGCGGGGGACCGCCGAGATCATGGGGGTCCCGGTCGGCGACGTGGAGAGCGCGCACCGGCACGTGGGCTACGTCGCGGGCGACGTCGCGCTCTGGCCGCAGCTGACCTGCGCCGAGACGCTCGACCTGCTCGGCAACCTGTCCGGCGGCGTCGACACCGCGTTCCGCTCCGAGCTCTACGAGCGCCTCGAGCTCGACCCGTCGCACCGCGTGCGGTCGTACTCGAAGGGGAACCGGCAGAAGATCGCCCTCGTCGCAGCCCTCATGTCCCGCCCGGACGTCCTGCTGCTCGACGAGCCGACGGCCGGGCTCGACCCGCTCATGGAGGCCGAGTTCCAGGGCATCGCGCGCGAGGCGGCCGCCCGCGGGCAGACCGTGTTCCTGTCGTCGCACATCCTCGACGAGGTCGAGGACCTGTGCGACCGCGTCGGGATCCTCCGCAGCGGCAAGCTCGTCGAGGTCGCGACGCTCGAGGACCTGCGGCGCCTGCACACGACCGTCGTCGAGGTCGTCCTGGACGGTCCCGTCCCGGACTTCGCGGGTGTCCCGGGCGTGACCGACGTCGACCTCATCCCCAGCGGGGCCCGGCTGTCGGTGACGGGCTCGCCACGACCGCTGCTGGCGCTGCTCGCGACGCTTCCCGTCGCACGGCTCCGGACCGAGGAGCCGTCGCTCGAGGAGATCTTCCTGACCTACTACTGACCGCCACCTGCGGCCGGAAGGATGCGCCATGAGGCTCGACCGATCGCCCACCTGGGCCGTCGTGCGGCTCACGGTGCGCCTGATCCGGCGGTCGACGCTGCTCATCGCCGTCGCGTACGCGGTCTATGCGGGTGTCGAGATGCAGGTCATGGAGGCCACCTACCCCGATGCCGCCTCGCGGGCGGCGCTGCAGTCGTTCGGCGACTTCCCGGCGCTGCGGATCATGCAGGGCGTCCCGTACAGCGTCGAGACCGGGGCGCTCGTCGCCTGGGACGCAGGCTGGCTCATGTCGCTGATCGCGGGCGTCTGGGTCATCACGACGACCTCGCGGCTGCTGCGCGGGGACGAGGACGACGGGCGGTCCGAGCTCGTGCTGGCCGCTCCGCTGCGATCGACCCGGGTGCTCGTGTGGCAGGCGGTCGTGCTGGTCGGCGCGGCCTGCGTGCTCGGCCTCGGGATCGTGGTGGGCAGCGTGATCGGAGGAGCCCCGCTGGCCGGCAGCCTCCTGTTCGGGGCGGCGCTCACGGGCTTCAGCGCAGCGTTCATCGGTCTGACGGCGGTCGGGGCGCAGGTGTTCGCGTCCCGCACCCGCGTCCTCGGGGTCAGTGCGACGCTGCTCGGGGCGGCGCTCGTGCTGCGCATGACGGCCAACAGCGCCGACTCGCGCGCATGGCTCGCGTGGTTCACACCGTTCGGCTGGATCGACCACCTGAAGCCGTTCGGCGCGAACCGTGCGGCCGTCCTCGTCGTCCCGCTGGCCGTCGTCGTCGGCCTGGTCGCGTGCGCCGTGTGGCTGCGCACGCGCCGTGACTCGCAGGCCGGCCTCGTGGCTCCGCGTGCCGAACGGCCGACGCGGGCGTGGGGCCTGGGCAGCCCGCTCGCGTTCGCGTGGCGCGCCAACCTCGGGACGCTCGTCGGGTGGGCCGTGGGTCTGACCGTGTGGAGCCTGATCGCGGGTGTGCTCGTGCCGAGCATGAACGACTTCATCGAGTCGGACCCGGCCTACCAGCAGATCCTCGCGACCGCGGGCATGGACGTCACGGACCTGACGAACGGCTTCGTCGCGATGCTGGCCACGATCGTGGGGGTGGCCCTCGCGGTCTTCGCCGCCTGGCGGATCGGTGCCGCGCGGGCCGAGGAGGCGTCGGGACGCCTCGAGCTGATCGTGACGCGGCCCGTCGTGCGCCGACGCTGGCTCGCCGGGCACATCCTCCTCCTGGCCGTGTCGGTCCTGCTGCTGGCGACCGTCGCCGGCGCCGCGACGTGGGCCGGCGCGGCGGCGATGGGCTCGGACCTCACCCTGAGCGACTCGATGGGGGCCGTCCTCAACACGGTCCCAGCAGTCGTGGTGTTCGGCGGGCTGGCGGTGCTCGTCTTCGGGTTCGCGCCGCGCGCGACGGTGGGCCTCGTCGCGTCGACCGCCGTCCTGACGTACGTGCTGCAGATCGTCGGCCCGGCACTGGACTGGCCCGAGGCCGTCGTCGCCGTGTCGCCGTTCCGGCACCTCGCGCAGGTGCCGGTCGAGTCGTTCGAACCGGGCTCGACCGTGGCGCTGCTGGCGATCGGCGTGGTCGCAGCGGTGATCGGCACCGTCGTCTTCGAACGCCGCGACCTGGTCGGCGCCTAGGACGTCAGCGGCTCACCAGGTGGGCCGCTGTGTCGGCCCGGCCGCGCTGCCGACCGGGGACCCGACGACGTGGAGCGGTCCGACGGCGACACGCCGAGCCGTCAGCTCGAGCAGCCTGAGGACGGCGACCGACGGCGCGCGCAGCGACAACCGGCTGCCGAGCTGGGTCTGCGCACCGAGCAGCGCGCCGAGACCGGCACAGTCGACGAACGAGACACCCGACAGGTCGACGACGACCTCACGTGCGGGGTTGTGGGCGGCCCGGGCTATCCGGTCCCGGACCCAGGACGCGCTCGCGAGGTCGAGCTCACCGACCACGCGGACGACGGACACCTGACGCGATCCATCGTCGGTGGTCGTGCCCAAGGCCTCACTCAGCATGCTGTCCGGCTTTCCTGCGCACGTCAGGCGATCCACGCGCTACCGGGTCCGGGGCAACACAGCGGGCGACTCTTGGTGCGTCGTAGACCCGCTGCTCAGGTGAGCATTCGTGGTCCACGGCGACCTCGCTGAACATAGCGCGGTCGTCCCGCGCACGGCAAGGATCAGGCCCTGGCCTTGCGCAGGTCGAGCGTCTGGTCGATGACGCCCCTCGCCACGACGGACAGCGTCATCCCGGTGCTGCGTGCGTGGTGACGCATCCGGTTGAAGGCCTCGTCGACGCTGATCTCGGCGCGCGCGGACAGGACGCCCTTGGCCTGCTCGATGAGGATGCGGCTCTGCAGCGCGGTCTGGAGCTGCTCCGAGAGCCGCACCTGCTCGTTGTGGGTGCGCTCGTTGAGCAGCCCGATCGTGGCGATGTCTGCCATGGCCTGCCCGACGGCGATGTCGTCGTCGCTCAGCGGCACCGCGGCCTCGGTGAAGATGTTGAGCACGCCGATGACCTTCCCGCGCAGTCGCATGGGCAGTGCGTGCGTCGCGCGGAAGCCGGCTTCGACGGCCACGGGCGTGAAGCGCGGCCAGCGTTCCATCGCATCGGTCAGGTCGACGTTGGTGATCGGCTGCCCGCTCGTGAAGCACTCGCGGCAGGGGCCCTCGGCCACCTGCAGCTCGAACATCTCGACGAGGCGGGCACGCTCGAGGGTCGAGGCCATCAGCTTCAGGTCGCCGCGCTGGTCCGCGAGCATCAGGCCGGACGCATCGGCGTCAAGGAGCTCGACCGTCCGGTCGGTGAGCGTCTGGAGCAGGTCGACGACGTCGAAGTCGTCCACCAGGGTGTCGGCGAGCTCGACGAAGACCTCCGCGAGCCGTTGCTGCGTGGTCATCCGATTCTCCTGAGGTGGTCGGGACGCGTCCGTCCGGTGTGGCCGCCCGGGCCCGCTGTCACTACCCATTGTCGATCTCCCCGCCCCCGTTCGTGAAGTGCACGCGACCGGCGACGACGTCGTGGGACAGCGCGACGATGGGACGGTCGGACGCGAAGGCCCGGGCGCGGAGCAGGCCGATCGCCTCGGTGAGCGTGACGTCCGCCTGCACCGAGACGATGCCCGTGGCCTGGTGCACGGCAGCGTGGTCCTCGACCGCGGGGATGAGCCCGGACGCTGCCCCGTTGGCCCCGGCGCGGGCCTGCAGGTGCAGCAGGATCGCGGTGGCGGCGTCCGCATGGGCCAGCGCCTCGGTCAGCTCGCGCGACGACAGCTCGCCCGGTTGGTCGCGGTAGAGGTCCAGGACGCCGAGCCGGATGCCTCCGACGCGCAGCGGGAGTGCGAAGACCGCGCCGATGCCGGCCTCGAGCGCACCGGCGCTGAAGGCCGGCCACCGGCCTGGCCCCGTCGTGGCCAGGTCGGGCTGCAGCACCGGGCGGCCCCACAGGGACGAGTCGACGCACGGGCCCTCGCCGAGCGTGAACTGCAGGTCCTCCATGACCGACGCACGCCGGTCGGTCACGGCGACCGTCCCGGCCGGACCCGCGTCGGTCATGAGTGCGATGCCTGCACCGGAGACAGGCAGCGCATCGGCGCACGCGTCGACGAGGCGCTGGGGGAGCGTGGTGGCCGCCGACACGTCACCCGCGACGGCCGCCAGTATCTGCGCGACGCGAAGGGACGCCACTGCCGTTCACCTCGTCTCGGCGGGACCTCGAAGGTTCTCTCTCGACCTTATCCCCGCTCGTCGGCCTCGACACGGTGGATGGCTCGACCCTCCCAGGTCAGCACGCGCCAGCCGTCGCTCGGGCTTCCCTCGAGGACGACCGCCCCCGTGTTGGCCAGCGCGTTGGTGGCTGCGAAGACCGGCGTGATGTTCTCAGCCCGCGCGGCTGTCCACGAACGGATGACCGAGCCGTGGCTCACTATCGCCGCCGTCCCCGCGCCCGATCCGGCGATCTCCGCGACGACGCCGTCGTACCGCGCGAACACCTCCGCCCCCGACTCGGCCCCGGGCATCCGTGCGTGGAGGTCGCCCGAGCTCCAGGCGAACGTCGTGGAGAGGTAGGTCTGGACGGACGCCTCGTCGCCGAGCATCTCGAGGGCGCCGGCGCGGACCTCGCGCAGCCCGTCGCGGATGCGGACCTCGAGACCGAGGGTCGACGCGAGCGGCGCGGCGGTCTGCTGGGTGCGCAGCAGCGTCGAGACGTAGAGCATCTCGATCGACTCCTCGCGCAGCACCTCGGGCAGGGCGGCTGCCTGCTCGAGCCCGAGGCCGGTCAGCCCGGCGCCGGGCTCGTCGGTGTCGAGCAGCCCGGCGACGTTGGAGCTGGTCTGGCCGTGGCGGACGAGGATCAGGCGCATGGCTCGATTCTCCCGCAT
Source organism: Cellulomonas sp. (assembly GCA_036384595.1). Lineage (GTDB taxonomy): Bacteria > Actinomycetota > Actinomycetes > Actinomycetales > Cellulomonadaceae > Cellulomonas_A. Next base: position 7,226 of record DASVMA010000221.1, read on the forward strand.
CGGGCGCCCCGCGTGTCGGGACCGAAGGACGGCACGGGCGCCGCGGTCACGGCGTGAGGAGCCGGTCGACGAGGCGGCCGCCGGCGGCCGCGACGACCGCCGGGTCATCGGTGATCGCGGCGAGCATCGCCGAGACGTTGGTGACCGCGAGGAGCCCGAGAGCCGTGTCGAGGTCGTCGCGCGACACGCCCGCTGTGGCGTCGGGCGCGGTGGCGCCGTGGCTGCGCGCGAGCCGGTCGTCGCGCACGCGGACGGCCAGTGCCTGGAGCGACGCGTCGAACAGCGGGCCGAGGTCGTCGCGGGCCTCGGGGTGGCGGACGGCGTAGGCGAGCATCTCGAGGGCAAGCAGCATGGACGGGTCGTCGCCCGTGCCCGCGACGCCTGCGGACAGCTCGTCGGCAAGGCTGCCGGTGGCGGGGCCGGTGGCAGGAGCGGTCGGGCGGTCGCAGTCGAGGCGCTCGCGGGCCAGCGCGACGAAGAGGTCGCTCTTCGACCCGAAGTGCGCGTAGAGCGCGCCCTTGGTGTACCCGGCCTCGGCCGCGATGTCTCCGACGGAGGCACCCTCGTACCCCTGCGCCGCGAA
>DASVMA010000222.1:0-3633 GCA_036384595.1 Cellulomonas sp.
GGGCAGCGCCCGCACGGGCGACTCGGGGCCCGCCGCCCGGGCCAGCACGACGAGCGCACCCACGACGACGACGACGGCCACCCCGTCGACACGGCGCAGCGGTGCGCCCAGCACGACCCGGGCCAGCAGCACCGTGACCACGAGCGAGCCCGCGAGCAACGCCTGGACGGTGAACAGCGGCAGCGCCCGCAGCGCGACGAGCGACGCGGTCCAGCCCAGCAGGTCGCACCCGAGCCCTGCGAGGTACCAGGGGTGCCGCAGGACCGCTGGCCCCGACGCTCGTCGCGCCGCGAGCGCCTGCAGCACCGTCCCCGACCCGTACAGGAGCGCGCCTACGACCGCGGCCAGCAGCGCGGCGCTCACGCGGTGCGACCCAGGAACCGCCCGACGACGGGCAGCTCGGTCACGCCCTCGGCGCCCGCCATGACGAGGCCCTGCGTCGCCACGAACTCGACCGAGTCGAGCACCGCGTACCGGGGCTGCCAGCGCGGGTCGTACTTGGCGTTGAACTTCCACAGCGACTCGACCTGGGCGTGGCCCGAGACGCCGCGCAGCGCCGCGCGGGACAGCCGCGCGCCGGCGGTCTGCGACTCGCCGACGAGGACCTCGCGCAGCACCGCGAAGTTGAGCGAGAGCGATCCTCCGCTCGGCGCGACGTGGAAGATCGTCGCGAGCACGGCGAAGTCGATGAGGCCGTTGGGCAGCGAGTGGTCGGGGCTGCGGCGCATGACGTCGAGCGACCAGCCATGGAGGCCCGCGGCCGGCACCCACTGCAGGAACGCCTGCGCCGCACCGGTCGAGTCCCGCACGACCGTGAGCAGGAGGTCCTGGTCGTGCGGGTCGAACAGCCGCGAGAGCGTCATCGAGTAGCCGCGCTCAGCGGCGCCGCGCCGGTTCGCCACCGCGAGGTTCTCGAGCTCGGCCCGCTCGGCCGGACCGAGGTCGCAGGGGTTGACGAAGGTCGCCGTGAACCCGGCACGCGTGACCCGTCCGTACGCGCCGCGCAGACTCTTCATCGACCGACCCTCGAGGCTGAACGTGGCGCAGTCGACGATCGCCTCGTCACCGAGGTAGACCGGCCGCAGGCCCGACGCCTCGTAGACGCTGAGCCACTCCTCGCCGGCCCCGATGACGGCGATCGACCAGCCGCCGCGCTCGGCGTACGCCATGAACTCGTCCCACACGAGCTCGCGCTCGTCGGCCGGCCCGATCGGGTCGGGCGACACGAGGCACACGCCGCGCCGGACCGAGTGCGCAACGACGCTGCGGCCCGCGAAGAACCAGTCCTTGTCGTCGCGCAGGGCGAAGTAGTCGAGGGTCCCACCGCCGTACGCGGCCACCACGGCTCGCGCGCGCTCGCGCTCGGCGATGTGTGTCGCACCCGTCAGGTGGCGCCCCTGGCGCGGCGAGAGCAGGACCCACAGCGTCGAGATGACGATCCCGATGCCGACCGCCACGAGGGCCGGCGTGACGAAGTGACCGACACCGGGCAGCGGCAGGAGCGAGCTGCCGCCGAGCCGTTCTGCGACCGCGCGGGCCGACTCGCCGAGCCGCGGGTGGTGGCGGTGCCCGAACGCCATGGACATCCCCGTGCCGAGGAGCAGCGCACCGACGGTCCCGCCCGCGCCGAGCACGACGGCCCGGCGGACTGCGGACCGGGACGGCATGACAGGGAACGCCCCGCGGTGGGGTGCGAGCCACACGGCAGCCGCGAGCGCGAGCGCGGCCTCCTCGACGTCGAGACCCTTGACGACGTTCAGCGTGGCGGAGACGAGCAGGAGCACGAGCGTCGCGCCCCAGGCCAGCCGTTGACCGCGCCGCAGGCCGCGTGCGGTCATCAGCAGCGCGAACGACACGAGCACGAGCGTCGACGCCGCCGCGCGGGGCACGTGGAACGGAAGGATCTCGAGGATCACCGCGAGGCGCTGGTACAGCGGGGCGCTGATCGCGGAGACGATGCCCACGACGCCGACGACCGCGACGCCGACCGAGGACTGCGTGCGGACGCGGTCACGACGACGCCAGTCGTCCAGGGTGGAGCTCGGTGCGGGCACACGCCCATCATGACGTCCCCGCGGGCCCGGCGCGGCCGCACGGGCCACGCACGCACGGCTCGCAGGGAGCATTCGCCGAGATCCCAGGCGACTCCCATGACGATGTGAGCCAATGGTGACGTGGACAGCCCGCCCCCGGTCACCACGCCGACGCTGCCGCGCGACGTGCTCGTCGCCCTGAGCAACAACCGCGACCTGCTGTCCACGTGGTGGCCCGCCATGGTCGTCGCCGGGGTCGCGGTGGCGCTCGTCGTCCTGGCAGTGCGGCGTCGTCGTCACAAGAGACGGGTGTGGCCCGTGCGCACGGCGGCGGGGCTGGCCCTGGTCGTCGCCGCCGGCCTGGGGCTCAACGCGTGGGTCGGGTACGTCCCGTCCGTCGCCGCTGCGGCACTGCTCCTGCGCGCGCACGAGTCGGTCGGGACGGCGGCGACGGGCGGCGTCGCGCCTGTGACGATCGCCGCCCCGGCCGCGCTGCGCATGCCCAGCACGACGACCTGGGTGTACACGCCGCCGGGCTACGACCCCCATGCCTCGACCCGCTACCCGGTCGTCTACCTGATCCACGGCACGCCGGGCACGTCCGCCGACTGGATGTCCGGCGGCGACATCGCCCACATCATGGACGTGCTGATCGCGCGCGGCCTCGTGCGCCCGATGATCGTCGTCGCCCCCGAGGTGAACGGCGCGGGCCGGCTCGACACCGAGTGCCTCGACTCGACGCGCGGCGGTTCGCAGGTCGAGACGTACCTCGACCAGGTCGTCGTGCCGTGGGTCGACGCCCACTACGCGACGGCGGCGGACTGGAGCCACCGCGCGATCGGCGGCATGTCGTCCGGCGGCTACTGCGCGCTCGACCAGGGCCTGCGCCACCCCGAGCTGTACGGCGCGATCATCGCGCTCGAGGCGTACGACAACCCGGGCAGCGGAGGCCGGGCGATGCTCGCGACGGGCGCCGAGTTCGCCGCGCACTCACCCGGCAGGTACCTGCCCACGATGACGTTCGCCCACCCCGTCACGGTGTTCATCGCAGCAGGAGCGGCCGCGCGGGGCGGCGACGCGTCCGAGGCGGCCGGCCTGGCCGCGCAGCTCACCGCACGTGGTCAGCCCGTGCACTTCCGCATCGAACCCGGCCAGTTCCACACCTGGACGATGGCCCGCGCCGCGATCCCGTACGGCCTCATGACCGTCTCGGCCGCGTTCGCGCCGTAGCCGCGTTCAGAGCCCGACGGCCCGTCGGAGGTTGCGCACCGCCTCGCGACCGGCCCGGTTCGCCCCGATGGTCGACGCGCTCGGTCCGTACCCCACGAGCTGGATGCGCGGGTCCGCGACCACCTCTGTCCCCGCCATGACGATCCCGCCGCCGGGAGCCCGCAGGTGCAGCGGTCGCAGGTGGCCGAGCGCCGCGCGGAAGCCGGTGCACCACAGGAGCACGTCGGCCCGCACATGCTCGTCGCCCGCGGGGACGGTGCCGGGCGCCCAGACGGCGCCGTCGGGCACGATGCGCTCGAACATGGGCCGCGCGACCAGCACACCCGCGGCGATCCCCGCGCGGTTGGACGGGGTGAGCGGCAGGCCGGTC
>DASVMA010000223.1:0-4220 GCA_036384595.1 Cellulomonas sp.
TGGTCAACTGCTAGGACCAAGCCTCACACCTGAACTGGCGGGGCACAAGGGTTACTGGAAGGTTTCGCCCGCGTGAAGATGAGGTCTTCATCACACCTGTGTGCAGACCGTGGACCTATCGGTCACCGTACCCTGTCTGGCTGCCTCGATGCCAACTCGCTCCCGTAGCCTCGAACCGTGACATCTCGCCACCCCGAACCTGCCCCCCGACCGTCGCGTCCACGCACCGGCACAGGGCCCGCCAAGAGTGACGGAGCCGGTGGCGTCGGGGCCAAGCCCCGGATGCTCGTCGTGGTGTGCGTGCTCGTGCTCCTCGAGGCCACGCTGCTCGTCGGCGTGGGAATCGCCTTCGGGGCCCAGCTCGTGCGCGGCGCCAGCGTCCCCGGCGCAGCGGTCTTCCTGCTCGTGTTCATGCTCGGGGTCGCCGCGGTGCTGGTCGCCTCGACGCGCGGGCTGTGGCGGGGCCGACGTTGGGCGAGATCGCCGGTGCTCACCTGGCAGCTGCTGCTCGCCGTGCTTGCGTTCGGATGGCTCGGGGTCGAGGCGACGTGGTGGGCGGGGCTGGTGCTGGCCGGGGCCGTGCTCGTCGGGGTGGGACTCGTCCTGCCGTCGGTCGTCGCGGTGACGACGGGCACCGCAGCCACGACGGGAACCGCAGCGCCGAAGGGCTGAGGACCGACGCGCCGAGGACCGCTGGCCGAGCACGCACCGCTGGTCGAGCAAGCACCGCTGGTCGAGCAAGGACCGCTGGTCGAGCACGCACCGGTGGTCGACCGCGGCGCGCCGGCCCCCGACGGAGCTGGCTCACGACCGACTGCCGGCGTCGGCGACCTGGATCGCGACCACCCGCTGGTCGTCGTGCAGCGCTCCTCGGCCACGCGCGTGCGGCCGCGCGGGGTCGAGGACCCATTCGAGCGTGCGGCCGAACACGTCCGCCGAGCCCGGCTCGTACGGGTCGAGGACGACACCGCGGCGACCGGCCCGCAGGCGCGAGAACGGTTCGCGGTACGCCGTCGCGGCCCGCGCCGTCCGTGCGGAGGCGATGAGCCGCACGTCGCCGGCGGCGTCGGGTGCGACCACCCGTGCCAGCAGCTCGACGTCGAGCGGGCGGGACTGGTCGAGGTCGTCGAGGTCGTCGACGACCAGGTCGATCGGATCGGTGCGGCAGTCCAGCTCGTCGAGCAGCGCCCGCAGCCCGTCGTGCCCGACGGACCACTGCAGACCCGGGACGTCACGGAGCGTGCCGGTGGGCGCGACGACCGCGACGCGACCGCCCGCACGAACGAGATCCAGCGCGACGACCTCGAGAGCGGTCGAGCGGCCGGAGCCCGGCGGACCGACGACGAGCGCTCCCCGACTCGTGTCGAGGTGAACGGTTGCGGCGTCGTCCCCGCCGCAGCCCAGAGCCGCTCCGCGCGTGCGGTCCGGCACGAGGTCCGTCCACGAGACGTGCGCCGGGATGGGTCGGAGCCGTACCGGGTCGAGACCCGGGGCGCGGGGTGCCTGCGGTAGCACGTGGCGTCCGCCTGACCCGGAACCGGGTGCCGTCGCGCCGGTCAGGGCCACCTGGCACTCGACGCCACCCTGCGCGTTCACGAGCACCGCCCGGCCCGGCGTGCGTCGATGGCCGGCGAGCTCGGCCGGGACGCCGGCGAGGACGTCGGCGACGGCGTCGGTCTGACCGAGCACGAGTCGCGACGAGAACAGCGGGGCGTGCGTGAGGGTGCGGGCGGACGCACGCGCCGCTGCCACGACCGTGATGCCGTGCCGACGGCCGCCACGCAGAAGATCGAGGAGCCGCTCCGCAGCAGCGCCGCGGGCCATCGCCGCGAGCGCGTCGAGCGCAGCCTCGAGGTCGTCGATGACGAGCAGGCGGGGTGATCGGGTGTCAGCGGCCTCGCTCAGGAGCGTGATGAGACGCGCGAGCCGGCGCGGGTCGTCGGTTCCGACGACCGTCCCGACGCTCGCGTTGGCGTGATCGAGATCCTCGTCCGGCGTGCGCAGGTCCGCCGGGGTGCGTGACGGAAGACCGAGCTCGACGAGGTGGACATGCAGGTGGAGCGCGAGCGCGCCGGCTGCGATCGTCTGCAGCGTCGTCGTGCGACCGCTCCCGGGGCCGCCGAGGACAAGCAGGTGCCCGGCAGCCGGGTCCCAGCGCACCGCGGTGCGGCGCTGCTCGGAGGGCAGGTCGCCGAGCGCGAGGGGCATCGTCTGCTCAGGGTCGACGCCCGGTTCGGGCGGGAGCGCGTCGATCTGACCGGCGTGGACTCGCTCGGGCAGGGCAGGGAGCCAGGGCGGCGTGGGTGCCGGGACGCCGTCGGCGGCACGGCGGATGGCCTCGACGTAGCGGCGAGCGTCGTCCGCGGGGGCCGTCGAGGGATTCGGGCGGCTGAGGGCTGCGCGTGCGGCGAGCGCCTGCGGTGCGTCGCTCCCGGCCTCGGGAACCCAGCTGGTGTCGGACGCCGTCCACGACGCAGCGGCGTCGGCCAGGTTGCGTCGTCCCGGTGCGAGCACCTGCGCGACCTGCACCCACTCGGGTCCTGCGGTGCCGCGCCGCAGGACGGCCCGCCCCGGTGTCGACGGGAGGATCGAGGCGGCGTCCGGGATGTCGAGGACGTCGACGGACTCGGCGGCATCCGTCACGCGCAGCGCGATGCGCAGCGAGATGTTCGCCCGGAGGTCAGGTCCGATGGCGCCCGCGGGCCGTTGCGTGGCGAGCACGAGGTGCATGCCGAGCGAGCGGCCCTGCGCGGCGAGCCGAAGGAGTCCCGGCAGGAAGTCCGGGTGCTCGTCGGCCATCGCCCGGAACTCGTCGACGACGACGAGCAGCCGCGGTGGGGGTAGGGGGCTCGTCGCGCCGGCGTCGTGCGCGAGCCACAGCTCGGTCAGGTCGGCGACCCCCGCGGCGGCGAGGGTCCGCTCGCGACGGTTCAGCTCGGCGCGCAGACCCGCGAGCGCGCGCGTCGCGAGCGATCCGTCCAGGTCGGTGACCTGGCCGACGACGTGCGGGAGGTCGGCGCACGCGCCGAAGCTTGCGCCGCCCTTGTAGTCGACCAGGGCGATGGCGAGGCGCGTCGGCGGGTGGGCGAGCGCGAGCGAGAGCACGACGGTCTGCAGCAGCGCGGACTTGCCGGCCCCGGTCGTCCCCGCCACGAGCGCGTGCGGTCCGTCCCGGACGAGGTCGATGGCCACCGCACCGTGCTGGTCGGCTCCCAGCATCGCGCGCAGTCCGCCCGGCGGGGTCGCGGACCACCGGGAGCGGACGAGCGCGTCGTCGGGTGGTCCGATGCCCGGGAGGTCGCCGAGTGCGACCCGGTCAGGAAGGGTGCCCGGGCCCGGGGCGCCGGAGTGGTCGAGGGTGCGGGCGGCCGCTGCTCGGCGGCTCTGCTGTCCGGCCCAGTCAGAGCTGACCGCACGCAGCGGGAGCGGACGAGACCGGCCGCCGCGTCGGAGCGTCGCACCGGCCGGGCCGACCTCGACGACGGTGTCGCACCATGCCGGCACCGCGCCGGTGCTGCGCGCGACGAGGACGAGGTGGTGCGCCGACCGGGTGGCATGCCACCACCGAGCGATCTCGCCGTGGGTGCCCTCGCCGTCAGCGACGACGACTGTCCGCGCTGCCGTCGGAGGAGGCAGCTGCGCTGAGCGGTTCGCGAGCCAGCGGGCCCAGCGCCATGTCTCGCTCTCGGTCTCGCCGCACCTGACGACGAGCGCGGTCTCGCCCTCGGGGCCGACGAGCCCGAGCGTGATCGCTCGCGCGATCCCCAGGGACAGCTCGCGCGGCCCGACGACGGCGACGGCGCGGCCGGCTGCTCTCGCGCCGGGCTCCGGGTCGTCGGGCCGCTGACCGGGGTCGGCGACCGACGCCGCGCCGGGCTCGGCCACGTCCCGACGGAGGGGAAGGGTCCCGTGCCGGAGCCTGACGAGCGTGGCGGTCGCGAGGTCCGCGGGGTGGATGGAGTCCACGAGGCATGGCGCATCGGACGCTGCCAGGGCCGCCCACCGGGCGACGGCGTGCTCGGACGACATCCGGCCACGCTGACTCTCCGGGTGGGCGTCACGGCCCGCTCGCGGGATCCGACGGCGCTCGACGACGACCTGCCCCAGAGCGATGGCGGGTGCGATCAGCACGCACACGAGCAGGACCCGGCTGCCTGTCGCTGCGGCCAGCGCGACGGTGCCGGCGGCCGGGGCCACCCAGGTCAGGAGGGTGGTACCCA
>DASVMA010000224.1:0-5988 GCA_036384595.1 Cellulomonas sp.
GAGTGCAGCCGTCGCGACGACGACCTGCCACCCCTCGTCCGTCAGGCCACGGACGAGGCTCGCCGCGTGCGCGCCGATTCCTCCAGCGGCGGGCCCCACGATCATCAGCACCCGGAGCGGCGCGTGCACCGGCGGGCTCCCGGCGTGATCAGGCATCGGTGGACCTCGTCGGCTCGAGCGGTCGTCCGCTGCCAGAGCGTCCGCGCGGCGAGAGGAGGTCGGTGAACGTCGAACGGTCCGCGAGCCAGGTGGAACCCAGGACGATCGCGACGGCGACGCAGGCCCCACCGGCAGCAGCCCCGACCGCCCCCACAGCGCCGGTGCCGACCATCGCGAGCACGGCGTCCACGGTCCAGCGTCCGGCGATCGACCCTTCGGACCCCGCGACCAGGAGGACCGCCACGGTGCGTCCGAGCCCGGCCCCGACGCCAGGACCGCCCGCACGGCGTAACGCGACGAGCAAGGCCGCGCCACCCACCGTCATGCCGATCGAGGTGCCGATCGCGAGGGCACTGAGCGTCGCCGGCCCGTCGCGACCGTCCGGGATCGCGACCCGGCATGCGACGACCGACGCCACGACGACCGTCAGCCACCCGAGGCTCGTCGCCATGACGGCCGCTCGACCGCGTTCGAGCGCGTACAGCGACCGGGACACGTGGAAGATCAGCCCGAGGCCGAGCAGCCCGGGTGCGACCCAGGTGAGTGCGGGTCCCATCGACGCGACCAGGGTGCGGTCGCCGTCGGCGATCGACAGGAAGACGTCCACGACGCCAGGGACAGCGGCCACCAGAGCGGCCGCCCCTACCCCGCTCGCGACGAGGACCGCGCGAGTCGTGGTCGCTGCCATCCGTGCGTAGCCGTCGCGATCGCCCGCCGCCGCGCGCCCCGCCAGCCGGGGGAACGTGCTCGTCGCGAGCGGGACAGCGAGCACCGCGTACGGGAGGAGGTAGACCGCCTGGACCACGTTCAGGTACGTCGCGTACGTGCCCTCGGTGCCGTAGCTCTTGGCGAGCCGAGCCGCCACGAGGATCGACACCTGCTGCGCGAGGAGCGCTCCGACTCCCGCGACAGCGAGGCCGCCGACCCGCCGCGCGACACCGGGCGGGAACGTCAGGGTCGGGCGCAGCCGGATCCCTGACCGCCACGTCGGGACGAACAAGGGCAGGCTCATCGCGGCGACGCCCGCCGTCGTCCCCCACGCGAGCCAGGCCAGCGCTGCCGGCGGCAGGTCGTCCACCGCCGAGCCGGACACCGTGAGGCCCGCCCGACCGACCTCCCAGCGGAAGATGAGGTAGGCGCTGATGACGACGACGCTCGAGAGCACGGGGGCGAAGGCCGGCCAGAAGAACAGGCGCTGCGCCTGGAGCACCCCGGACAGGACCACGGCGATCCCGTAGAGCGGGATCTGCGCGGCGAAGACCACCAGGAACTGGGCGACCAGGTCGCGCTCGGGCCCCGCCACGGTGACGAAGGCGCTTGCCACCGGACGCGCGAGAGCGACGAGCGCCACGGCGAGGACGCTCAGCACGAGAAGGGCCCAGCTCAGGACGGCCGAGGCGATGCGGTCGACGTCGCCGCGCAGCCCGCGGGCCAACGGGCCCGAGATCACCGGGATGAGCGCACCGGCGAGAGCGCCGCCCGCGGCGACCTCGAACAGCACGTTCGGCAGCGTGTTGGCCACCGAGTAGGCGTCACCGACCGTCGTGGCACCGGCCGCGTGGACGAACACCATGGTTCGCCCGAAGCCCAGCATCCTGCTGAAGACCGTGATGACGGAGATCATGACGGCCGCCCCGGCGAGACCCGCGACGGCCCGTCGCACGACGGGGTTCACGTCGCCGGCGTTCGCTCCGCCGGGGTTCACGTCGCCGTGCGCCCGGTCGACACCGCGGGGCGTCGTCCCCACGCGTCGAGCTCGCGCAGGCCGGGCGTCGTGGCGATGACCTCGGTGAAGCTCACCCTCTCGCTCGCGAGCGTCAACCCGACCGCGCCGGCGAGGAGGGCGAGCCTCACGTGCCGGGGTGCGTCGAGTACCGCCGCCGCGCCCCATGCAGCACCCAGCGCGTTCGCTCCGCCGTCCCCCAGCATGTCGCGCTCGTCGAGGTCGGACTCCAGGCCGGCCAGGCAGACCCCCACGACGGCCGCCGCGACACCTGCGCCCGCCCCACCGGCGACGGCCATGGGGACTGCCGCGAGCCCCGTCGCCTTGAGCGCCCGGCCGGGACGCAGGTCGAGGAGGTTCACCAGGTTCGCGCTGGCCGCGACGAGCGCACCCGAGGTCGCGACATCGAACAGCCAACCGGCTGCCGAGCGCCGGGAGCCATCGGGCCTCCGGGCCGGGGTCGCCACGGCGGCAGCGACGAGCGAACCCGCGCCGATGCCCAGCACCTTCAGACCACCTGTCGTGACGTGGCCACGCGCCAGGGCGCCGAGATGACCACGGAGGCCCTTGGTCCGCTCGTCGGCGTCCTCCTCGAGGTCGTCGATCACGCCGAAGACTGCCGCGGTCGCCGTGGCGATCGTGGTCGCGACCGCGCCGCGCACCGAGGGGGCGCCGACGACTCCGGACACGAGGAGCCCGGCAGCCGTGGCTGGCCCGCCGAGGAGGCTCACCGGCTCGCCGCGGTGGTTCGTCCGCGTCCACCGTCGCTGCCCGCCGGGAGGCTCGGCGTCGAGCAGCCCTCTCGCGCCGCGGCTCGCCGCCGCGGCGACCAGGGCGGTCGTCGCACGGCGAGCGACGCCGATGCTCATCCGTGCGTCCCGGCGGTCGCGCCGACCGCCGGACCGGCGTCGGGCACCACGGACGTATGGGCCGTCGCCTGGGGAGTTCGGTCGACGGCCGGCAGACTCACGCGCACCGGCATCGTGACCTCGTCCTTGCCGAAGCCGTAGTGCCCGTTCACGCCGCCGATGCGCGCATTGAGTGCAAGGGCGACCGACACCTGCCCGGCAATGGTCCCGGTGCCCGACACTGTCGTGAGCGAGCCCGCGAGTGCAGCGTCCGACAGGACGACGCCCGTGAGATCGCCGTCGACGCGCGGTCCGTCGGCCAGGACGGCGCCGTGCGAACGGTCCTGGGCCGCGCGCAGGATCGCCACCCGGGCCGCCGTGGTGGCCTTGTCGACCTGGGCAGCAGGCGTCGCCGACGACTCGGCAGCGGCGCCGCGGGGAGCCACGACCACGATCGCGTCGGCGGGCAGTGACACGGGCTCCGCCAGGGTGATGAGGGGGTTGTCGCCTGAGCTGAGCAGGTCAAGAAGGATCGACGCCGGCTCGGCGAGCGCATCGGGCTTGGCAGCGTCGGACCTCGTCAGGCCCTGGGCCAGCGCCTCAGCCAGCTCGGTCTCAAGCCCGGCACCGGCTGGCGGCACCGGCGAGACGTAGTCGGCCAGGTTCTCGACGAGGGCCTGGCGGAAGCTGCTCAGGTTCGGGTCGGTCCATGCGGGCGCCACTGTGACGCGCGCCGAGACCATCGCGCCTGCCGCGGTGATCTGAGCCTCGATCGCAGCCTCGTCGTCCTTCGACAGCTCGCCGAGCGCGACGACCGCGACCCGGCGATCCGACAGTGCGCCGGCCAGGAGCCCGGGCGCTGCCGCCGCGACGTACGCGTTCGCGTCGGACAGCTCCGCGTTCGAGGCGTCGAGGGAGCTGCGCAGCCCGTCCTTCTCGGCCCGGAGCACCTTGACCTGACCGGTAAGGGTGTCGCCGATCGTGTCCTTGAGCGGGCCCGCGCCCAGCGCGATCCCCACGGCGAGCGCGAGGAACACGGAGATCAACGAGACGATGTGGTAACGGAAGTCGATCACAGCTGAGTCTCTCGGTCGGGTGCGGGCATGGTCCGGCTCATCGCGTGAGGCCGAGGAGCGTGCGGATCCAGGAGTACAGGTCGTCGAGGCGGGCGCCGAACAGTCCGAGCAGCGTCTGCCCGGACTGCGTAGCGGCGAGCGCGACCACGAGGGCCAGGAGGCCCGCGAGCGACAGCAGCGTGAGCTGCAGGTTCGAGATGCGGGTGCGGTACAGGCGCGAGACGCCCTTGGCGTCGACGAGCTTGCCACCCACACGCAAGCGGGTCAGGAACGTGCTCGCCATCCCGGAGCGTCCCTTGTCGAGGAACTCGACGAGCGTCGCATGGGTGCCGACAGCCACGATGAGCTCGGCGCCCTTGTCGTCCGCGAGCAGCATCGCGACGTCCTCGCTCGTCCCGGTGGCCGGGAAGACGACGTGCGGGACCCCCAGCTGCTCGATGCGCGCGAGGCCGGGTGCGCGCCCGTCGCGGTACGCGTGCACGACGATCTCGGCGCCGCACCTCAGCCCGCGGTCTGAGACCGAGTCCATGTCGCCGACGATGAGGTCAGGCGTCCACCCCGCCTCCAGGATGGCATCGGCACCGCCGTCGACACCGATGAGCACGGGCCGGCACTCCCGGATGTACGGCCGCAGAGTGACCAGGTCGTCCTTGTAGTGGTAGCCACGCACGACGATGAGCACGTGCCGGCCGTCGATCCGCGTGGTGATGTCGGGCACCCCGACACCATCGAGGAGCAGGTCACGTTCGCGACGCAGGTAGTCCATCGTGTTCGCCGCGAAGGACTCGAGCTGCACGGACAGGCCCGCGCGCGCATCCTCCGTGTTGGAGCGCACGGTCTCCGGGGTCTGGACCACACCCTCGGCGACCAGATTCTCGCCGTCATAGACCGCGCCGTCGTCGATCCGCACGACATGGGACTCGAGGATCGTCATGACGTCGGGGCCGAGATCGTCGATGAGCGGGATCCCGGCGCGGAGCAGGATCTCCGGGCCGAGGTTCGGGTACCGCCCTGACGTCGATCGTGCTGCGTTGAGTACCGCGATCGGCTTGCACGCGACCAGCGCCTCGGCCGACACCCGGTCCAGATCGAGGTGGTCGATCACCGCGATGTCGCCGGCGCCCAGCCGCTTGGTCAGGGCCTTCGTTCGTGGGTCGACACGGGCAGGTCCGGAGAGTCCGGGCAGGTCAGGAACGGCGGCGCGTCTGCGCAGGGAAAGCTTCATCGCCGATCATCGTCCCACGCCGGAGAGCTCGAGGAGCTCAGCCGCGTGCGTCCGAGCGGCCTCGGAGTCCTCCTGGCCGGACAGCATCCGCGCGAGCTCCCGGACCCGATCGGGCCCGACGACGGCGCGCACGTCCGACTCGGTGACCACGTCGACTCCGCCCGCCTGCGACTTCGTGACCACCAGGTGCCGGTCGGCGAAGGCGGCAACCTGCGCGAGGTGGGTCACGACGAGCACCTGGGAGTCGAGAGCGAGCATCGCGAGCCGTCGGCCCACCTCGACGGCGGCCTTGCCCCCGACGCCGGCGTCGACCTCGTCGAAGACGAACGTGCCCGGTCGGTGGTCGCCTCCGCCGGGCGCGGTGGCGAGGGCCACCTCGATCGCGAGCATCACGCGCGAGAGCTCACCTCCGGACGCGCCCTTCCCGAGCGGCCTCGCCGGTGCCCCCGCGTGCGGGACGAGGAGCATCTCGACCCTGTCGAGGCCGTGCGGACCCGGCGCGTCGGCCGGCTCGACCTCGACCCTCAGCTGCGCGCCTGCCATCGCAAGTCCCGTGAGCTCGGCCGAGACGGTCGTTCCGAGGAGCTCGGCCGCCTCGGCACGCGCCCGGGAGACCAGTGCTCCCACGTCGGCGATCCGTGCCGACAGCGCGTCGCGCTCGTCGGCCAGAGCAGCCAACCGCTCGTCGCCGCCATCGAGCTCGAGCAGGCGTCGTCCTGACGCGTCGGCCCATGCGAGCACCTCGGCGACGTCGGCGCCGTAGCTGCGTGTCAGCGATGTCAGCTCGGCACGCCGTCGCTGTGCCGCCTCGAGCCGCACCGGGTCGGCGGCAAGATCCTGCAGGTAGCCGGAGAGCTCGATCGCCGCATCGGCCAGCAGGTAGCCCGCCTCGGCGACCCGCGTCGCCAGCGCCGCGAGCGACGCGTCGTGCGCACCGGCCTGCTCGAGCATCCGACG
>DASVMA010000225.1:0-5383 GCA_036384595.1 Cellulomonas sp.
GTCATCGGCTCCGACCAGGTGCTCGACTTCCGCAACGAGCCGGGCCGCGGCGTGGCGGGCGTCGTCCGCACGGCCCACTCGGGCCTCGGCATGGCACGTCGCGTGCTCGTCGGGCGGCCGACCTGGCTCGCCGAGCAGCAGGTGCGCACCGACGAGCTCGACGGGCTGTTCGCCGAGGCCGAGGCCGACGGTGCGACCGCGGTCATGGTCGCGTGGGACGGCTCGGCGCGCGGGGTGCTCGTCCTGCGCGACCCGGTCAAGCCCACGTCGAGCGAGGCCATCGCGCAGCTGCGCGCCCTGGGGCTGCGGCCCGTCCTGCTCACGGGCGACAGCTTCGGTGCGGCGAGGGCCGCGGCGCGGGCCGTCGGGATCGACCCCGACGACGTGTTCGCCCAGGTGCTGCCCGCCGACAAGGTCGACGTCGTGCGCCGGCTGCAGGCCGAAGGTGCCCGGGTCGCCATGGTCGGTGACGGCGTGAACGACGCCGCGGCCCTCGCGACCGCCGACCTCGGGCTGGCCATGGGCACCGGGACCGACGTCGCGATCGAGGCGTCGGACGTGACGCTCGTGCGCGGCGACCTCCGCTCGGCCGCGCAGGCCATCCGGCTGTCGCGGACGACCCTGCGGGTCATCAAGCAGAACCTGTTCTGGGCGTTCGGCTACAACGTCGCGGCGATCCCGCTCGCGGCGTTCGGGCTGCTCAACCCGATGATCGCGGGCGCCGCCATGGCGTTCTCGTCGGTGCTCGTCGTGAGCAACTCGCTGCGGCTGCGCCGCTTCGCCTGACGGCCGGGCCGCGCCGCGCCGCCTAGGCTCGGCGCATGACCGGCACGCCACCACCCGACCAGCACGCGATCGGGCGGCGGCTCACCGTCGAGATCTGGATCGTGCTCGGCCTCTCGCTCGGCCGGTCGGCGATCTACGCGCTCGTCGACATCGTGGCCCGGCTGACCGCGGGGCCGCCGCTCGCGCAGCAGACCGCGACGCTCAACGCGAGCCAGTCGCCGCGGCCGTACCTCGACCTGACCTACCAGCTGCTGTCGATCGGGTTCGCGCTCGTGCCGGTCGCGCTGGCGCTGTTCCTGCTCTCGGCTCACGGGCGCAGCGCCGTCCGGCGGATCGGGCTCGACACCGTCCGGTGGTGGCGTGACCTGGGGATCGGCGTCGGCCTCGCGGCGGTCATCGGGATCCCGGGGCTCGGGCTGTACGCGCTCGGGCGTCTGCTCGGGATCACGGTCCAGGTGCAGGCGTCGGCGCTCAACGCGGCCTGGTGGACCATCCCGGTGCTGATCCTCGCGGCCCTGCAGAACGCGCTGCTCGAGGAGGTCGTCGCCGTCGCGTACCTCATGGAACGCCTGCGTGACCTGCGCTGGCGCACGCCGCTCATCCTGGCCGCGAGTGCGCTGCTGCGGGGCTCGTACCACCTGTACCAGGGGTTCGGGCCGTTCATCGGCAACGCCGTGATGGGTCTGGTGTTCGCGGAGTACTACCGCCGCCGACGCCGGGTCCTCCCCCTCGTCGTCGCGCACATGCTCCTCGACGTGGTCGCGTTCGTCGGCTACGCGCTCGTCCCGGCCGCCTGGCGGTCCGCACTGGGCCTGTCCTGAGCCGTGCGCCTGCCTACACTCGCGGGTATGCCCGACTCGCCGACGCCCGCACGGCTCGGCCCAGACACCCCGCCGGAGCTCTCCCCGGGGATGGTCGAGTCAGGCCGCATCGAGATCGGTCGGGTGCGCGACGTCGAGATCCTCGACACCCCCGCCGTCCGCGTGCACCACCCCAGCGACCTGGTCGGGGTCGTCGTCTCGGCGATCGGCGCCGTGCTCGTCCTGGTCCTCGCGACCTACGCGCAGAACACGACGACGGGCGTCGCCGAGGACGTGCAGGGCTTCGCGTCGATCCTCCGGCAGATCCTCAACGTGCCGGTCGCGGTGCTCGAGGGTGCCGTCACGATCCTCGTGCCGCTCGCGGTGCTCATCGAGCTCGCGCTGCGCCGCCTCGGGCGGCAGCTCGTCGAGTCGCTCGTCGCGGCCGTCGGGGCGATCCTGCTGTGCACGGCCGTCGGCTGGGCCGTCGCGACCTTCGGGTCGACCGAGCTCGTCGGCGGCCTCTCCGTCCGACTGCAGGGCGCGTCGGTGCTCACCGTGCCGGGGTTCGTGGGGCTGATCTCGGGCCTGCTCACCGCGACCGGCCCGCGCGCCCGGCGTCGGACGGTCGCGTGGTCGTGGAACCTGCTGTGGGTCGCGGTCGGCGTCGTGATCATCACCGCCCAGGTCTCCCTGCCCGGCGTCGCGATCGCCGTGCTGCTCGGACGTGTCACGGGGCTCGGGGTGCGCTACCTGTCCGGGGTCCAGTCCGAGCGCGCGTACGGGACCGGTCTCGTCGACGGCGTCCGACGCGCCGGGTTCGACCCGGCCCGGCTGGTCCGGGTGCCGGACGACGGCCTCGAGAGCGATGCGCCCGACCGGGTCGCGCCCGGCGCGACGCCGGCCACGACGGCGTCGGCGATGCAGCCCGCGACGCGCGCGCTGACCCGCTACTCCGACCACCGCGTCTACGAGCTCACGACCGTGGACGGGCAGCAGCTCGACGTCGTGGTCCTCGACGGCGACCGTCAGGTGCTCGGCGTGCTGTCCCGGCTGTGGCGCTCGCTGCGGCTGCGGGGCATCGACCGTCGCTCGGTCGTGTCGCTGCGCCAGGCGACCGAACGTGCCGCGCTCCTCTCCTACGCCGCGCGGGCCGCCGGGGTGCGCACCCCGAAGCTCCTGAGCGTCGCCGAGGCCGAGGACTCGATGCTGCTCGTCCAGGAGGAGGTGCGCGGAGCCGTGCCGCTCTCGTCGGTGCCCCGCGCGCAGATCACCGATGAGCTGCTCCGGGAGATCTGGGCGCAGCTGCAGCTCGCCCACGCGGCGGGCATCGCCCACCGCGCGCTGACGAGCGACGTGATCCTGGTCCAGGAGCTGCTGGGTCGGCCGCTCGTCTGGCTCATCGGCTGGGACCAGGGCGACGTCGCCTCGTCCGAGCTGGCCCGGCGCATGGACGTGACCGCGCTCGTCGCGCTGCTGGCCCTGCGCGTCGGTGCGACCCGCGCGCTCGAGTCGGCCGTCGCCGTGCTGCCCGACGACGACATCGCCGCGGTCGGCCCCCTGCTGCAGACGATCGGGCTCCCCCGACGCACGCGTGACGAGATGCGCACCCACAAGGCGGTGCTCGCCGAGCTGCGGTCCGCGCTCGTCGAACGGCTCCCCGAGGCCGACATCGAGCCCGAACGTCTCGTGCGGTTCGGCGCGCGCACCGTCCTGACGATCCTCATCACGCTCGCCGCGGTGGTCGTCGTGCTCACGACGATCAACGTCCGCCAGATCACCGGGGCGCTCCAGCAGAGCGACTGGCGCTGGAGCGTCGTCTCGTTCGGGCTCGGGCTCGCGACCCTCGTGGGCGCCTCGCTCGCCCTCGTCGCGTTCGCACCCGTCAAGATCCCCATCTGGCGGGCGACGCTCACGCAGTCCGCCGCGACCTTCGTCGCGCTCGCCGCCCCGGCCGGCATCGGCCCCGCCGCGCTGAACCTGCGGCTGCTCACGCGGCGCGGGGTGTCCGCGTCGCTCGCAGCCGCGACGGTCGCGCTCGTCCAGGTCTCCCAGTTCATCGTGACCGTCCTGCTGCTGATCGTGCTGTCCATCGCGTCGGGCACCAACGAGGCCACGAAGTTCACGGTCACGCCCACGATGTTCCTGGCGATCGGCCTGCTCGCGGCCCTCGTGGCGGCCGCGATGCTCGTCCCGCCGGTCCGGCAGTGGGTCGCGCGCAAGACGCTGCCGATGCTGCGCCAGACCTGGCCGCGGCTCATCGAGGTCGTGGGGCAGCCCCGGCGGCTCCTGCTCGCCGTGAGCGGCAACGTCCTGATGACGATGGGCTACGTGCTCGCGTTCGACGCCAGCCTGCTCGCGTTCGACCAGCACCTGTCGATCGTGCAGATCGCCCTCATCTACCTCGCGGGCAACTCGATCGGTGCGGTCGTCCCGGTCCCCGGCGGCGTCGGGACGATCGAGGCGACCCTGATCGCCCTGCTGTCGAGCATCGGCGGGGTCAACCCCGGTATCGCCGCGTCGGTCACGGTCCTGTTCCGCGTGCTCACCTACTGGCTGCGGATCCCGATCGGTTGGGCATCCATGCGGTTCCTGCAACGGCAAGGTGAGCTGTAGAAGGCGAGCTGGAGGGCGCGAGCCCGACCGGGAGCGGGTCAGCGCAGCGCCGGCACCGGTGCACGCGACACCTGACGCTCGACCATGAGCGCGGCACCGGCGAGCAGGATCGCGCCGACCTCGGAGATCGCCGCGAGCAGGGCGGGTGCCCACGTCCACGTCTCGTGCACCCCGAACAGCCCGGACGGCAGCGTCGAGACCACGAAAGCCCCGAGGGTCGCGAGCCCGAACCCCGCAGCGAGCAGCAACGGCTCCGGGCGCGCGAAGATGAGGACAGCGAGCCCGATCACGACGCCGGCGACGGCGTTGACGAGGAAGGCGGGTCCGATGACCGACAACGACCGCATGCCTCCGACCCACAGGTCGAGGTGCACGACGGCGGAGAGCAGCACGCACGCCGCGACGAGCCCGCGCAGCACCTGCGACCGCGTCCCTGTCCCGACTGCCACCTGTCGCGTCATCGCGCACCTCCCGGAACGTCGTCGTACGTACTCTCTGCACGCACGAGCGGCCCGCCCGGTTCAGCCCGACCCACGCGCCTCGTGCTCGGCACCATGATGAACCGTCGGCCGCGTCCGCACGTGGTGACAGGTGTGGGTCGCACCCGGTTGGAAGCCGACACGCTGCGTGAGCTGCACGACGCGCACGCCGCGGCGCTGCTCGCGTTCGCGACCCGGCTGTGCGACGGAGATCGGGGGCGTGCTCAAGACGTGGTCCAGGAGACGTTGCTGCGCGCCTGGCAGCACCCGGAGGCGCTCGACCCGGACCGGGGTCCCGCGCGGGCGTGGCTGTTCACGGTCGCGCGCAACCTCGCGATCGACTCACGCCGGGCCCGGGCCTCGCGACCCACCGAGGTCGGTGACGGGCCGCTCGACCTCGTGCCGTCGTCCGGCGACGACATCGACCGGGCGCTGGACTCCTGGCTCGTCGCCGACGCGCTCGGCACGCTGACCGCCGCGCACCGCGAGGTGATCCTCGAGACCTTCTACCGGGGACGATCGGTCGCCGAGGCTGCCGTCGTCCTCGGTGTGCCACCCGGGACCGTCAAGTCGCGCGCGTACTACGCGCTGCGCGCGCTGCGGGTCGCCCTTGCTGAGCGGGGGGTCGAGCCGTGAGCGCCTCCATCAGCCGCGATGCGGCAGGCCCGATGCACGTCCGCCTCGAGCTGGGCGCGCTCGTGC
>DASVMA010000226.1:0-5761 GCA_036384595.1 Cellulomonas sp.
CCGCCGGTGCCGTGGGCTGCTCGACGGGCTCGGACGGCGCGGGCTCGGCAGGCGCTGCCTCGGCCGGCGCTGCCTCAGCAGGTGCCGCCTCGGCCGGTGCGGCGTCGGCGGATCCGCCGGGCTGGCCGGAACCGATCACGGCGAGCACGGCGCCGACCTGGACGGTCTCGTCCTCCTGGACGAGGATCTGCTCGAGCACGCCCGCGAAGGGCGACGGGATCTCGGTGTCGACCTTGTCGGTCGAGATCTCGACCAGCGGCTCGTCGACGGCGACGGTGTCGCCGACGTTCTTGAGCCACCGGGTGACGGTTCCCTCGGTGACGGACTCGCCGAGAGCGGGAAGCTGCACGTTGTCAGACATGACCGCTGGTCTCCTTCGGTCGTGGGGTCAGTTGTGGGCGTGCAGCGGCTTGCCGGCGAGCGCGAGGTGCGCCTCTCCGAGAGCCTCGTTCTGCGTCGGGTGGGCGTGCACGAGCGAGGCGACGTCTTCGGGGTACGCCTCCCAGTTCACGATGAGCTGGCCCTCGCCGATGAGCTCGCCGACGCGGGCTCCGATCATGTGGACGCCGATGACGGGGCCGTCCTTCTTGCGGACCAGCTTGACGAAGCCCGTCGTCCCGAGGATCTGGCTCTTGCCGTTCCCGCCGAGGTTGTACTCGAGGGTCTCGACGGCGTCGTCGCCGTGCACCTCGCGTGCCTTGGCCTCGGTCAGGCCGACGGACGCGACCTCAGGGTCGGAGTACGTGACCCGGGGGATGCCCGACTCGACGATCGTCTGCGGGGCGAGGCCCGCGATCTCCTCGGCGACGAAGATGCCCTGCGCGAACCCGCGGTGCGCGAGCTGCAGGCCCGGGACGATGTCGCCGACCGCGTAGATGTTGCCGACGCCGGTGTGCAGGCGCTCGTTGGTGATGACGAACCCGCGGTCGAGCGTGATGCCCTGCTCGGCGTAGCCGAGGCCCTCGGTCCGCGGACCGCGCCCGACGGCGACGAGCAGGAGGTCGGCGTCGAACGTCTTGCCGTCCTCGAGCGAGACGTGCACGCCGTTGTCGTCCTGCGTCACGCCCGCGAAGCGGACGCCCAGGTTGAACGCGATGCCGCGCTTGCGGAACGCGCGCTCGAACGCCTTGGACAGCGCCTCGTCCTCGTTGGGGACGAGGTGGGGGAGGGCCTCGATGATGGTCACCTCGGCGCCGAACGAGCGCCAGACGGACGCGAACTCGGAGCCGATGACGCCGCCGCCGAGGACGATCACTGACTGCGGCACCCAGTCGAGCTCGAGCGCCTGGTCGGACGTGATGACTCGGCCGCCGATCTCGAGACCCGGGAGCGAGCGGGCGTACGAGCCGGTGCCGAGCACGATGTTGCGCCCGGTGATCCGCTCACCGTTCACCTCGACCGTGTCCTGGCCGACAAGCGTGCCGTATCCCTCGAAGACTGTGATCTTGCGGGACTTGATCAGCCCCTGCAGGCCCTTGTACAACCGGCCGATGACGGCGGCCTTGTACTCGTTGACCCCGGCCATGTCGATGCCCTTGAGCTCGGTGTGGACACCGAAGTGGGCGCCGTCGCGCGCGTTGTCCGCGAGCTCGGCAGCGTGCAGGAGGGCCTTGGTGGGGATGCAGCCGTTGTGCAGGCAGGTCCCGCCGATCTTGTCGGCCTCGACGAGAGCGACGGAGAGGCCGAGCTGGGCGCCACGGAGCGCTGCCGCGTAGCCGCCACTCCCTCCGCCCAGGACGACGATGTCGAAAGCGGTGCCGTTCGTGTCGGCCACGTGCAACTCCTCAGAGCGGGTCTGTGTAGGACGTGTGGTACTTGCGGTGCTCGCCGCCCATCTTGTCATCTCGGTGCGAGGCGAACGAACGGTACGGCGACCGGGGGGCTGTGACGCCGGAAACATTCGTCCCATGTCTTGGACGGCACGCGAAGGGCGGACAGCGGTCTCTCAGGTGTCTGTCAACCTTGCCCGCTAGGCTCCGTGCATGGGTCTGTTCTCACGTCGTCGGGCGCGCGCCGCTGACGGCGCACCGGATGCGCCGTCGCCCCGCCAGGCGCAGCAGGCGACCCTCGCGCACCTGCGCGACTTCGTGGCGACCCGCGTCGGCGTCGAGGCGTACGTCGAGCCCGAGACGAACGTGACGCAGACGACGCTCATGCTGATCGCGACGACCGGCGAGTGGACACGGCGCAAGGTCCCGGGCGCCAAGGAGGCGTACGAGCTCGCGCGCAACCTCGGCATCCCGGTCTACGACGTGCACCGGACCGGCTACCCGCAGCGCATGCGGGACTGGAACGCCAGCCAGCGCGTCACGCGTCGGGCACCCGAGGCCTGACCGGACCGGCCGCCGACCTACGCCAGCGCGAGCCCGTCCACCAGCTCGACCCCGGGCGCGGCGGCGAGCAGGGCGCCCGGCAGGGCGAGCTTCGAGCGGCGCAGCCCGCTGCCGATGACGACCATCCCGTCCGCCGTCGGGTCGGCCGCCGCGATCCGCGCGTCCACGAGCACCCGGTAGCCGGCCGGAAGCCCCAGCGGGGTGATCCCGCCGTACTCCATGCCCGACTCGGCCGTCGCGCGGTCCATGGGCAGGAACGACGCCTTGCGGACGTCGAGCAGGCGCTTGACGGCGCTGTTGACGTCGGCCCGGGTCGTCGCGCGGACGACGGCAGCCGCGATGCGCTCGACACCCTCGCGGCGCCCGGACACGAGCACGCAGTTCGCTGACGCCGCGAGCGGCAGGTCGTAGGCCTCGGTCATGGCCGCGGTGTCGGCCAGCTCCGGGTCGATCTCCGCGACCCCGACGGCGTCAGCGACGCGGGGATCGACCCGCGCCCATGCCTCGATCGCCATGGCCGTGCTCGGCGCGAGCAGGTCGAGGCGGTCGACCGCGCGGAGCCAGGTGAGTGATCCGAAGGTCGTCAGCTGCATGCAGAGAGGCTAGCCAACCGCGCGACGCCGACGGCGTCCCGGACGCTGTCCTCAGCGCCGGTAGGTCGCGACGAGGACCGCGCGGGCGATCGTGTGGAACGTGGCGGCGCACGCCGCGGCACCCGGCATGGTCTGCGGGCCGGTGGTCAGGTGCTCGACGTCGAGCGCGTGCACGGCGAAGAAGTACCGGTGCTCGCGGTCGCCCGGTGGGGGTGCCGCACCGACGTACCCCGGGACCCCGTCGTCCCCGCGCAGGTGGAACGCCCCCGAGGGCAGGTTGTCGCCGTGGGGCGAGCCGGCTCCGCGGGCGAGGGTCGTGGTCGTGACCTGTAGGTCGACGACGACCCAGTGCCACCAGCCCGCCGGGCCCGGCGCGTCCGGGTCGAAGACGGTGACGAAGAACGAGCGCGTCTGTGGCGGGAATCCCTCCCAGTGCAGGTGCGGGGACACGTTCGCGTGCGGGGGTGCCGCGTGCCCGTCGGGCAGGCGCTCGCCGCGGCGCAGGTCGTCGCTCGTGAGCGTGAAGGACGGGACGACGGGAAGCAGCGAGTACGGGTCCGGTGCGAGCGGTCGGGTCAGGGACATGACCACGGGAGTCTCCTCGGTCCGGGGCGGCCTTGGCGGCCGCCTGTGTCCATCATGCCGAGCCGGGCAGCCGCGCGCTCCTCGACCTCAGGTGCGTGGATCGCCGGCTCCCGCAGTGTCGGCATCTGGTGGCATGATCGAACATGTGTTCGAGAGTGAGGGCGATCGGGAGCGCGATGCTCGCGCGAGTGATCGCGAGCGCGAGTGATCGCGAGCATGAGTGAGGTCAGAGCGACGGGGGAGCGGCGATGTCGGAGGCGGTGGTGGGGGCGGTGCTCGAGGCTGTGATGCAGACACGGGAGGAGCGTGCGGTCCTTGCGCGCGCCACCCTCGCACGCGCCGAGCTGCTGACCGGGGCGCGGAGCCTGCGCAGGCATGCTCCCGAGGTCGTCATGACCGGGGCTGCCGTGCCAGGGATCGCCGGGCCCGAGGTCCCGTCCGCGGTGCTGGTGCCTGCGGTGCGGGCGCCCGAGGTCCCGGCGCCACGGTCGCGGGCAGAGGATGGCGCGCCGGTCCGCCGCACCTCTCTCGTCACGAGCGAGCGCCCCTCGCTGCCCGTTCCCGGTGTGCTCTCAGGCCTGCTCCCCGACGGGTTGCGTCGCGGCAGCACCGTGGCCGTGCTCGGGTCGACCTCGCACGTCCTGGCGCTGCTGGCAGAGGCGTGCAGCGGCGGGGCCTGGGCGGCGGTCGTCGGGCAGCCGACCGTCGGGCTGCTGGCCGCCGCCCAGGCCGGGGTCGACCTCGAACGGCTCGCGGTCGTGCCGCAGCCCGGGATCGAGGCGCCCATGGTGGTTGCCGCGCTGCTCGACGGCGTGGACGTCGTGCTGGTCGGTCCCGAGGCCGTCCTGACGGACGGTGACCGGCGGCGCCTCGTCTCGCGAGCGCGCGAGCGCGGGTCCGTGCTCCTGGCGAGCGGGACGTGGTCCGGTGCGGACGTCGTCCTCACGGCCGAGCGGGGGCGCTGGAGCGGGGTCGGTGCGGGCGACGGTCGGCTGCGCACGTGCGAGCTGCGGGTCACCCGTACCGGGCGTGGTGGTGCCGGTGTGCGCCAGAGCGTGGAGCTGACGCTCCCGCTGGTCCGGGGCGTCGGGCCCGTGGTGCCGGTTGCGCCGGCAGCCCCGGTCGAGCCTGCGGAGGTGTCGGTCCCCACCGCACCGCTGCGGCTCGTCGGATGACGTGGCAGAGATGAGATGGCGGGGATGAGGTGGCGA
This sequence comes from Cellulomonas sp., assembly GCA_036384595.1. Lineage (GTDB taxonomy): Bacteria > Actinomycetota > Actinomycetes > Actinomycetales > Cellulomonadaceae > Cellulomonas_A. Next base: position 4,723 of record DASVMA010000226.1, read on the forward strand.
CGATGAGTACCCGGACGACCGTCCTGTGGGTCCCGGACTGGCCGGTGGTCGCCGCGACGGAGGCCGAGCAGGTCCCGCTCCACCTGCCCGCCGCGGTGCACGACGCGCGCCGCGTCACGGCCGTGTCGGCTCTCGCGCGCGCCCAGGGGGTCCGCCGCGGGATGCGTCGGCGCCAGGCGCAGGGCTGCTGTCCCGAGCTCGTCCTGATCCCCGTCGACGAGGGTCGGGACGTGCGGCTCTTCGAGCCCGTCGCCGCGGCGGTCGAGACCGTCGTGGCCGGGGTGGAGGTCGTGCGCGCCGGGCTGCTCCTGCTACCGGCGGGCGGCGCGAGCCGGTACCACGGTTCGGAGGAGGTGCTCTCGGAGCGGCTCGTCACGGCGGTCGCGGAGCAGACCGGGCACGAGGCCCACGTCGGCACGGCTGACGGGCTGCTCGCCTCGATCCTCGCGGCCCGGACCGGGAGCGTCGTCGAGCCGGGTGCGTCGCGGGGGTTCCTGGCGTCGCGGGGGGTCGAGGACCTCGCGCACGCCGCGGTGCAGGACGGCGACCTGCAGGACGTCGCGGAGCTCGTCGACCTGCTCGGTCGACTCGGGCTGCGCACCCTCGGTGATCTCGCCGCGCTCCCCGCGGGGGACGTGCATGCGCGGTTCGGGCGCCTCGGCGCGTGGGCCCAGATGCTCGCGCGGGGGGAGGACTCGCGGCCACCGGCCCTCCGTCGACCCGAGACGGACCTCGAGGTGTCCTGCGCGCTCGACCCGCCCGCCGAGCGCGTGGACACGGCCACGTTCGTCGGCAGGCGCCTCGCGGAGGAGCTCTACGCGCTGCTCCTCGAGCACTCCGCGATGTGCGGGCGGCTGCAGATCACCGCCCGCACGGAGGCCGGCGAGGAGCTCGCGCGCACCTGGCGAACCGACCTGGGCGGGCTCGGCGGGCTGACCGCCGCTCGCATCACCGACCGCATCCGCTGGCAGCTCGAGGGCTGGCTCACCGCCGGGGCGCTCGCCGAGGGACACCGGACGCGTGGCCGCCGGGGCAGCGC
>DASVMA010000227.1:0-4208 GCA_036384595.1 Cellulomonas sp.
GGTCGACGCTCGACGAGCCCACGTACGACCAGGGCGGCTCGCGGTTCGCGTTCGGGGGCGACGGCTACTACGTGAAGTCCGCCGAGGAGATGCGCCGCACCTGGGCCGAGCTGCCCGAGGCGGTCGACAACACGCTCCTCATCGCCGAGCGGTGCGACGTCGAGTTCCCGACCGGCGCCAACTACATGCCGCGGTTCCCCGTGCCCGCGGGCGAGAACGAGGACTCCTGGTTCGTCAAGGAGGTCCAGAACGGTCTGCTGCGGCGCTACTCCGGCTCGATCCCGGACGCGGTGCAGAAGCAGGCCGACTACGAGGTCGGCGTCATCACGCAGCTCGGGTTCTCGGGCTACTTCCTCGTGGTCGCGGACTTCATCAACTGGGCCAAGGCGCAGGGCATCCGCGTCGGGCCGGGCCGTGGCTCGGCCGCCGGCTCGATGGCGTCGTACGCGATGGGCATCACCGAGCTCGACCCGCTCGAGCACGGCCTGATCTTCGAGCGCTTCCTCAACCCCGAGCGCGCGTCCTGGCCCGACGTCGACGTCGACTTCGACGAGCGTCGGCGCGGCGAGGTCATCCGGTACGTCACGGACAAGTACGGCGAGGACCGCGTCGCACAGATCGTCACGTACGGCACGATCAAGGCGAAGCAGGCGCTCAAGGACGCCTCGCGCGTGCTGGGCTTCCCGTTCGCCATGGGGGAGAAGCTCACGAAGGCGATGCCGCCGCCCGTCATGGGCAAGGACATCACCCTCGCGGGGATCTACAACCCGGACGACTCGCGCTACGCCGAGGCGGAGACGTTCCGGCAGGTCGTGCAGGCGGATCCCGAGGCGCAGCGCGTGCTGGAGACCGCGCGTGGGCTCGAGAACCTCAAGCGGCAGTGGGGCGTGCACGCGGCGGGCGTCATCATGTCGAGCGAGCCGCTCATCGACATCCTGCCGATCATGCGGCGGCCGCAGGACGGCGCGATCATCACGCAGTTCGACCAGCCGGGCGCCGAGGCCCTCGGGCTGATCAAGATGGACTTCCTCGGCCTGCGCAACCTGACGATCCTCGACGACGCGCTCGAGAACATCGAGATGAACGGCAAGCCGGCCATCCGCATCGAGGACGTCGCGCTCGACGACGCCGCGACCTATGAGCTGCTGAGCCGCGGCGACACCCTCGGCGTCTTCCAGCTCGACGGCGGCCCGATGCGGTCGCTGCTGCGCCAGATGCGCCCCGACAGCTTCGAGGACATCTCGGCCGTCATCGCGCTGTACCGCCCGGGCCCGATGGGCATGAACTCGCACATCAACTACGCGCTGCGCAAGAACGGCCTGCAGAAGGTCGAGCCGATCCACCCCGAGCTCGAAGCCGCGCTCGAGGACGTGGTCGGCATCACGCACGGCCTGATCGTCTACCAGGAGCAGGTGCAGCGCGCCGCGCAGAAGCTCGCCGGGTACACCCTGGGGCAGGCCGACCTGCTGCGCCGCGCGATGGGCAAGAAGAAGCAGTCGATCCTCGACAAGGAGTTCGTGCCCTTCCAGGCGGGCTGCCGCGAGCGTGGCTACTCCGACGGCGCGATCCAGGCGGTCTGGGACGTGCTGGTCCCGTTCGCCGGCTACGCGTTCAACAAGGCCCACTCGGCGGCGTACGGCGTCGTCTCGTACTGGACGGCCTTCCTCAAGGCGAACTACCCGACCGAGTACATGGCCGGCCTCCTCACGTCGGTGCGCGACGACAAGGACAAGTCGGCGCTCTACCTCGGCGAGTGCCGGCACATGGGCATCACGGTCCTGCCGCCCGACGTCAACTCGTCGTCCGCGAACTTCCGAGCGGTCGGTCATGACATCCGGTTCGGCCTCACCGCGGTGCGCAACGTCGGGGCGAACGTCGTCGACGCCATCGTGCGGACCCGCGAGGCCAGGGGTGCGTTCACGTCGTTCACCGACTTCCTCGACAAGGTCCCGGCTGTCGTCTGCAACAAGCGCACGATCGAGTCACTCATCAAGGCCGGCGCGTTCGACTCGCTCGGGCACGGACGCCGCGCGCTGCTGCTCGTGCACGAGCAGGCCGTCGACTCCGTGATCGGCGTCAAGCGCAAGGAGGCCGAGGGACAGTTCGACCTGTTCGCGGACCTGCTGGGCGACGACGACGCGTCAGGGGGCTTCTCGGTGACGATCCCCGACCTGCCCGACTGGGACAAGAAGCAGCGGCTCGCGTTCGAGCGCGAGATGCTCGGCCTGTACGTCTCGGACCACCCGCTCTCGGGTCTCGAGCACGTGCTGTCCGCCGCGGCTGACGTCTCGATCGCGACCCTCCTGGCGGACGAGGCGCGGCCTGACGGCTCGACCGTCGTGGTCGCCGGGCTCATCACGTCGCTCCAGCGCAAGATGTCCAAGCAGGGCAACCCGTGGGCCGCGGTCACGATCGAGGACATGGAGGGCTCGGTCGAGATCATGTTCTTCGGCGAGACGTACCTCGCCTACTCGACGGTGCTCGCCGAGGACGCGGTCGTCGTCGTCCGGGGACGGGTCCGTCGGCGCGACGAGACCATGCAGCTGCAGGCGATGGAGGTGTCCCTGCCGGACATCACTGCGGTCGCGGACGCCCCCATCACCGTCTCGATGCCCGTGTCGCGGTGCACGCCGCCCGTCGTCGAACGGCTCCGCGAGGTGCTGTCGACGCACCCGGGGGTGACGGAGGTGCACCTGCGCCTCACGAGCCCCGGTCGCGCGACGATCATGCGGCTCGACGAGGGTCTGCGGGTCGAACGCTCGCCGTCGCTGTTCGGGGACCTCAAGGCGCTGCTCGGCGCGAGCTGTCTCCAGGCGGGCTGACGTGCCCAGCCGGACCGAGCGCCCTCGGGCCCACACGTGCTGACGCTGACCGCCGACCAGCTGGTCTTCGTCGCGGATCGCCACCTCGCGACGCTCACGACCCTGCGCGCGGACGGCACGCCGCACGTGGTGCCCGTCGCGTTCACGTGGGACGCCGCGGGCGGTCGTGCGCGCATCACGACGAAGGTCACCTCGACCAAGGCCCGCAACGTCGAACGCTCCGCGGCCGACGGCGAGACCGCGCGGGCCGCCCTGTGCCAGTTCGACGGCCGACGGTGGCTGACCCTCGAGGGGAGCATCACGTTGTCGCGAGACCCGTCGGACGTCGCTGAGGCGGTCGACGCGTACGCGGTGCGCTACCGCCTGCTCGAGTTCCAGCCCGAGCGGATCGTGCTGCACCTCGCGGTGGACCGCGTGATGGGCACGGTCCGGTAGTCGTCAGCCGACGGTCGACCGGACGGGTCCGTTCGGCTGGTCCACGACCACGACGTCCCCGCGACGCAGCTGACGCCCGCGCCGGAACTCTGCCTCGCCGTTGACGCTCACGACGCCGTCGTCGAGCAGCTCGCGCGCCTGCGCCCCCGACTCGGCGAGACCCGCGAGCTTGAGGAACTGGCCGAGTCGGATCGACTCGTCAGAGATCGGCGTGACGTCGTCGGGCGAGGAAGGAGGTGTGCTCATGTGCCCAGTGTCGCGGACAGCGGGTCCCTGCGGTGGCGTGGCTCACGTCGGGGCGTCCGCGGGCCCGTACGCGAGCGAGGGGCGGTCGGTAGACTGGGAGTCGTGATCTCTCGGATCGACCTGCGCGGTCGCACCCTGTCCCGCCGCGAGCTGCTCGCGGCCCTCCCGCGTGCCGAGGTGGACGTCGAGGCGGCCACCGCGACGGTCGCGCCGATCCTCGCCGACGTGCGCGCCCGTGGCGCCGCGGCGCTGCGGGACCTTGCCGAGCGGTTCGACGGCGTCCGGCCAGAGCACCTGCGTGTGCCCACGCAGACGATCACTGCGGCCGTGGACGCGCTGGACCCGCACGTGCGCGAGGCCCTCGAGGAGACGATCCTTCGGGTACGGACCGTCCACGCGGCGCAGCGCCCTGCGCCGTTCACGGTCGACCTCGCGCCCGGTGCGCAGGTCCGGCAGCGCTGGATCCCGGTCCGCCGGGTCGGGCTGTACGTGCCCGGTGGGCTCGCGGTCTACCCGTCGTCGGTCGTGATGAACGTCGTCGCCGCCCAGGAGGCAGGCGTCGCCTCGCTCGCCGTCGCGTCGCCCCCGCAGAAGTCGGCCGGCGGACTGCCCGACGCGGTCGTGCTCGCGACGTGCGCGCTGCTCGGGATCGACGAGGTGTACGCGGTGGGCGGTGCGCAGGCCGTCGCGATGTTCGCCTACGGT
>DASVMA010000228.1:0-17784 GCA_036384595.1 Cellulomonas sp.
ACGCCGTCGGACCGCGCAGGTCCGCGACGCTGGACTCGGTCGCGATCCTGACCCGCACCTGCCCGAGGGGCGGCGGCGGGAACACGTCCGGCTGCCCGTCGCCGCGCGCCGCGAGGTCGAGCTCCCCCTCACCCATCCGCACGGCACGGCGCAGCCGAGGTGCCCCCATGCTGCCGAACGCGACGCCACCCTCGGCGAGAGGGGTGATCCGCCCGAAGAAGTCCCACGCGCCGTACAGGCCGAGGTGGACGCGCAGCACGTCGCCGCCCTCGACCGTGAGGAACAGCTGCTTGCCGACCGCGCGCGACCCCACCAGGACGCGTCCGTCGAGCCGAGCGGCGCCCGCCGCGAACCGTCCCTGCGGGGACGTGACGGTCAGGCGGTGCCCGACGAAGTCGCGGTCCAGCTGGCGCGCGATGCGGTGGACGGTATGACCTTCAGGCACGGTGGCCCAGCGTAGACGGCTGCGACGTGTCGATCGCCTCGGACGGCTACGGCTGCGAGGTCACCGGCAGCACGAGAGCCGTGGCGCACGACAGCACGCCGAGGATGAACAGCACACCGCTCTCCTGGTCGATCCCGGCCCCCATCAGCCAGAAGCCCAGGATCAGGAAGACCATGCTGGCGAGCCACAGCAGGACGCCGCGCGCCGGTGCTGTCGGGGTCTCGTCGGCGTGCCACGTCGTGAACTCGTCGGTCATCGTGCCCTCCTTGGGCGACGGCCGTCCCGTCGCCTCCTGAGCGTGCCGTGCCTGCGCGCCGGGCGCAACGGTCAGACCACCTCGGCCCGCCGCCACCAGGCAGCGGTCGCCCAGAGCCCGAGCACCCCGACGGCCACCGGGAGCGCGAGCTGCACCGCGGTGACGCTCGACGCGAGCTCGTCGCCGCCCATCCCGGACCACAGTCCTGGGGCGGCCCACGGGAACCAGGCCCCGGCGCCGGCGACGGTCACGATCTGGGTCAGGACGACGACCCCGATGAGCGCGCCGACGGCCGGCAGGTACCCCCGCCCGGCGCTCGCGACAAGGGCCAGCGGCAGGGCGAGCAGCGTGGTGAGCACCGCGACGGTGACGGGCATCGCGACTGCCCGCGCGATGTCGTCGATGCCGGCCGGTCCGTCGAGCCCGATCACCAGGCCGATCGGGACCGCGACGACCGCGGCCAGCACCGAGGCCGCACAGCCCCAGCCGAGAACCAGCAGCCCCTTCGCCCACGCGATGCGGTCACGGCCGACGGGCAGCGCGTACAGCGATCCGATGGTGCCGTCCGAGTACTCCCGGCCGAACACCCACGAGACCACGAAGCCGACGCCGAGGAACGCGCCGACGGAGAGCAGCTGGGCCATCAGGCCGAGGTAGTCCGACCAGGCCGACCCGTTGATCATCGTGCTCACCTTCGCGGCCAGCTGGCTGTCACCACCGGCGATGTACGCCGCCATGAACCCTGCTGCCAAGAAGGGCATCAGGACCACCATGAGCGCACTCGCGACCGCGACGACGCGGGAGCGTCGCATCTTGAGCAGCTCGACGGCGAGGGCGGCGCGCATCACTGCACCCCGTCGGGGAGGTCGGGCTCGGCGGCGTAGACCATGTCGAAGAAACGCCGCTCGAGGTCGGCACCGCCGGGGTCGAGGTGCCCGATCACGATGCCACGGTGCATCACCGTGATCGTGTGCGCGATGCGCGCGACCTCGTCCAGGTGGTGGCTGGAGACCAGGATGGCGGCGCCCCGCTCGGCCGCGTCCCGGAGCACCCTGCGGACGACGAGGACGCCGCGCGGGTCGAGGGCGTTCGTCGGCTCGTCGAGCACCAGCACGCTCGGCCGGTGCGCGAGTGCGCACGCGAGGCCGAGGCGCTGGCGGTTGCCCAGGGAGAGCACCCTGGCGCGGCGACCGGCCCACGGCGTGAGCGCGAGCGCGGTGACCGCCTCCGCGGCAGCCCGCTCGGCGTCCTCGCGGGCGAGCAGGTGCAGCCGGGCGGCCGCCACGACGTTCTCCGTGACCGTCAGCTCGGGGTAGGCGAACGGCGTCTCGATGAGGTGCCCGACGCGCGCCCAGTCGTCCGGGGTGCAGGCGGCCACCTCGTGGCCGTGCACGGTGGCGGTGCCGCAGTCGGCGTGGACCATGCCGAGCAGCAGGCGCATGAGAGTCGTCTTGCCCGCGCCGTTGAGCCCGACGAGCGCGTGGATCTCGCCCGGGAGCACCTGGAGGTCGACGCCGTCGACCGCGGTGATGTCGCCGAAGGCGCGACCGAGACCGCGTGCCGCGAGAGTCGCGGTCCTTGTCGTGGAGGCGAGCCGGCTCGGGTCAGCCACGGTGGCTCCTGGATGGTGCGGGGGGCACGGCCTGCGGATCGGTCATGTGCGCGTCCGGTGCGTGCGGCAGGGCCTCGAGCGCCGCGACGACGCGTGGTCCGAGCGGTCCGGCGTGCGGGTCGACGCCCCAGTCGACCAGGGCGGCCATGACCGCGCCGAGACAGGCGCCGGTCGCGACGATCGCCTCGAGGTGGCCGACACCAGAGTCCTCGAGCGCGGCCACGACGATCTGCTCGGTGGCCCGGCTGCTCTCCTGGCTCGCGGCCCTGAGGGCCGGGTGGCGGACGGCCAGCCGGATCCGGTCGCGCGTCTCGCCCATCGCCATCTCGGGCATCTGGCTCCAGGCGGCGAGCAGTCCGCGCCGGACCCGCTCGAAGGTGGGCAGCTCGACCGGCTGCTGCTGGACGGCCTCGGCGATCAGCGGGTCGTACGGGTCGCCGACGACGACGGACTCCTTGGTCGGGAAGTGCCGGAAGAACGTCATGTGCGAGACGCCGGCGGAGGCGGCGATCTCGGCCACCGTCGTCTCGTCGTACCCACGCTCGAGAAAGAGCCGCAGGGCGGTGCTCTGCAGCAGCGCCGTCGTGCGCTCCCGGCGGGTCGACATGCCTCAAATGTTAGTGACTAACAAATCTCTGGGCAAGGGATAGACCCGAAGCCGCGGCACCAGGAAGCCTGGCCGGGCGCCCGACGGCTACCTGCCGGTCACCGACCAGGCGCCCGCGGCCAGGTCGATCAGCCGCGGCAGGATCACGTCGCCCGCGACCCGCAGCCCGTCGTGCAGGTGCTCGTTGGTGACCCAGACCTGCGCGTTGCCGATCCCCGCGGCGGTCCCGAGCGCGAGGTCGAGGTCGACGTACGGGTCGTCGTAGTACTGCACGGCCGCGACGGGCACGTCGTTGGCGGCGAGCCGGTCGAGGTCGTACAGCGCGGGCCAGGACGTGCGGGCGGCGAGCCGGTCGGCGGCCGCGGCGAACGGCTGCAGCGCGCGGTGCTCGGCGTACATCCACGGGAAGATCGCCTCGCCGGTGAACTGCAGCGGCCGGGCCTCGACCGCGAACGACGGCCACCGGTCGTGCTCGGCCTGGGCTGCCCAGCCGCCCGTGCGGTCGCCCTGGTGGTAGATGACCTCCTGCAGGACGGCGTACAGCGGGTTGGCCTCGAACGCCGTCTCGTGCGCGACGGCGGCGCAGCACGCCGACGACGGGTCGTCCGTGCCGTCGTCGAACGCCGTGTCGAGCAGCCAGTGCAGCGCGTCGATGCCCGTGCTCATGCCGAACGGCATGCCGAGCGTCTGCAGGCGGCGCACGCTGAACGGCTCGCCGGTCGGCAGGGTGACGTCGCCGACCGCGAGCCGGTCGGCGAGGCGGCCCAGGGCGTCGACGTCCGCGGGGTGCAGCCGCGCGAGCTCGCGGTTGCGGGCCGCCTGGCGCGGGTACGTGCAGCGGTACACGTCCTCGGCGGTCGCGGTCGTGCCCGGGAGGCCGCCCGTGACGTAGCAGGCGGTCAGCGCCTCGGGGTGCCGGGACAGGTAGACGAGCGTGAGGAACCCGCCGTACGACTGGCCGAGGGTCGACCATCGTCTGCCGCCGTAGACCGTCGCCCGCAGGTGCTCGGCATCCGCGACGATCGCGTCGCCGCGGAAGCACGCGAGGTAGTCGGCGGCGACGTCGGCCGTGGGGAACCGTGAGATCACCCGGCCGTCGACGCGCGAGGACCGGCCGGTCCCGCGCTGGTCGAGCAGGACGACGCGGTGGGTCGTCGTGGCGGTCGCGAGCCACCCGCCGGGCATCGGCCGGGGTCCCTGACCGCCCGGGCCACCCTGCAGGAACAGCAGTAGGGGCAGGTCGTCAGCGGCACGCTTGGGGTCCACGACCTCGCGGGCGAACACCTCGATCGACCCGAACCGCGCGGGGTCAGCCCAGTCGACCGGGACCTGGACCCGGTGCTCACGCACCAGCAGCCCCGCTACCCGGTACTCCGCCGCCGCTGCGTCCCCGACCTGCGTCACCTCGCTCATCGGCCCACCGTAGGCCACCGCTACGGCGCCACGGCGGCTTCCCGAACCCGTCGGAGCAGGGCCGCCAGCTGGGCCCGCTCGGCGGGGTCCAGCGTCGAGAGGATCGCCTGCTCGGTCGCGAGGTGGGCGGGCAGGGTCTCCTCGATCGCGGCCCGGCCGGCCGCGGTGAGGGCGATGACCGTGCCGCGGCCGTCGTCGGGGTCCGGGTCCCGGCGGATGAGGCCGCCGCGCTCGAGCTTGTTGAGGCGCTGGGCGACCGCGCTCGTGGTGATCATGGCGTCGCGGGCGAGCACCGTCGGCGAGAGCCGGTAGGGCGATCCGCTGCGCAGCAGGGTGGCCAGGACGTCGAACGACGAGGCGTCGAGCCCGTGCTCCGCGAAGGTCTGGGCCAGTCGCGCATCGACGGCCGCCGAGGCACGGCTCAGCCGCCCGACGACGCCCATCGGCAACACGTCCAGGTCCGGCCTCTCGTGGTGCCACTGCTCGAGGATGCGGTCGACGTCGTCAGTCATGCCCCCATGCTAGCCAAATGCTAAGCGCTTAGTTATTATTGCTCAGTGCTTAGCAACTATCGCGCTCTCGTGCTCCGTACCGCCGTCGCGCCCGCGCTCTGGGGCTCGACCTACCTGGCGACGACGACGCTGCTGCCGCCGGACCGACCCCTGCTGGCGGCGACCCTGCGCGCGCTGCCGGCTGGCGTCCTCCTGCTCCTCGTGTGCCGACGGCTCCCCGCGGGCTCGTGGTGGTGGCGGTCCTGGGTTCTCGGCACCCTCAACATCGCCGCGTTCTTCGCCCTGCTGTTCGTGGCCGCGTACCGCCTGCCCGGTGGCGTGGCCGCCATGATCGGTGCGATCCAGCCGCTGCTCGTCGCGCTCCTCGCTCACCGGGTGCTCGGCGAACGGATCACCACCCGCGCGGTCCTCTCGGCAGCCGCAGGCCTCGCGGGTGTCGCCCTCATCGTGCTGCGCGCGCAGGCACGGCTCGACACCCTCGGCCTCGTGGCCGCCGTCGGCGGAGCGCTGTCGATGGCGTCGGGGATCATCCTGACCAAGAAGTGGGGTCAGCCGGCGTCCCCGCTCGTCACCACGAGCTGGCAGCTCGTCGCCGGCGGACTCACGCTCGTCCCCCTCATGCTCACGTTCGAAGGGCTACCGTCCGCGCCCCTCACGATCCGCAACCTGACCGGCTACGGGTACCTGTCGATCCTGGGGACCGCCGTCGCCTACGTGCTGTGGTTCCGTGGCATCGCCAGGCTGCCGACGAGGATCCCGCCGATCCTGGGCCTGCTGAGCCCCGTCGTCGCGATCCTGCTCGGCTGGCTGCTCGCCGGGCAGGCGCTGGCCGCCGCGCAGGTCGCGGGGATCGCGATCGTCCTGGTGTCGATCCTGACCGCCGTCGTCCCGGGAGGACGTGCGCGCGTGCGATCCGCTCACGGGGCAGCGCCGGCAGTGGTCCCCTCAGTAGGGTCGAGTCATGACGCTCGAGATCAGAGACGTCCAGCACTCCTTCGGTGACCGGGTCGCCCTCGACGGGGTCAGCCTCGACGTCGTTCCCGGGGTCCTGACCGGCCTGCTGGGTCCCAACGGCGCCGGCAAGACGACCCTGCTGCGGATCCTGCTCGGCGTGCTGAGCCCCGACCACGGGGAGGTGCACTTCGACGGCCGTCCGGTCATCGAGGAGGACCGCCGCCGCTGGGGGTACATGCCGCAGGAGCGCGGGCTGTACCCCGGGATGCCGGCGGGCGACCAGGTCGTGCACTTCGGTCGGCTGCACGGCCTGTCGAAGCACGACGCGACGACGCGGGCGCACGCGCTGCTCGGGGAGCTCGACCTCGACGACCGGTGGGCGGACCGCACCGACAAGCTGTCCGGCGGCATGCAGCAGCGCCTCCAGCTGGCCACGGCCCTCGTGCACGAGCCCGAGGTCATCGTCCTCGACGAGCCGTTCGCCGGCCTCGACCCGGTGGCCGTCGCGAGCCTGTCGGAGACCCTGCGCCAGCGCGCCGACGCCGGCTGCACGATGCTCTTCTCGAGCCACCAGCTCGACCTCGTCCAGGACCTCTGCGAGGACATCGCGATGATCGACCGCGGACGTGCGGTGCTCCAGGGCAACGTTGCCACGCTGCGCGCGTCGTCGGGCCGGCGCCAGCTGCGGCTGCACGTCCAGGCTCCGAGCCGGGCCTGGCTGGACGACTACCCCGGCGTCACGGTGATCAGCGCCGAGGCCGACGACGTCCGCCTCGAGGTCCCCGACGACATCGAGCCGCTCGACGTGCTCGACGCCGCCCGTCGGGCCGGGAAGGTCGTCGACTTCGGACTCGAGCTGCCGACCCTGTCGCAGCTGTTCCTGGCAGCCGCAGACCGCACCGTCGACTGGGAAGGGGCGAGCTGATGCGCGCCTGGTGGCAGGGCACCCGTCTGGTGGCGGAGCGTGGGCTGGTCGAGAACCTCCGGTCGCGGTCGTTCAAGGTCGTCACCGGTCTGCTGCTGCTCATCTCGATCGCGGCCGTCGTCCTCCCGCGGCTCCTCGGCGGCGGCCCCACGACGTACACGCTCGCGACGGTCGGCGAGGCGCCGCCGGCGGTCGTGGCCACACTCGACGCGGCCGGCACCTCGGGCCACTTCACGGTGAAGTACGTGGCCCGGGACGACGAGGACGGCGTCCGGCTCGCGATCCGCGACGGTGACGCGACCGCGGGCCTCGCCGGGCAGACCCTCTACACGTCGGCGCAGGCCGGCCTGACGTTCCCGGCCCTCGTCGCCCAGACCGTGATGACCCTCGAGATGTCGAGCCGCCTGGCCGAGGCGGGCCTGAGCGCCGCGCAGGTCGCCGAGATCCAGTCGGTCCAGCCACCCACGCAGGTGAGCGTCGGCCGGGTGCAGGACGAGGGACGGGCCGGCGTCGGGATCGCCGTCGGGATCCTCCTGTACCTCGCGCTGACCTTCGCCGGCAGCGCGATCTCCACGACCGTCGCCATGGAGAAGGCCACCCGCATCTCCGAGGTGCTGCTCGCCGTGCTGCGGCCCAGCCAGGTGCTCGTCGGCACCGTGCTGGCGGTCGGGGTGGCGACGCTCCTCCAGATGCTCGTCCTCGCGACACCGCTCGTGGTCGCCCTGCAGGTCACCGACAGCATCGGGCTGCCCCCGATCGCTGGGGGCGACATCGCGCTCGCCGTCGTGTGGTTCGTGCTCGGGTTCATGCTCTACGCGTTCCTGTTCGCGGCGTCCGCGGCGCTCGTCAACAAGATCACCGAGGTCAGCTCCGCGATCCTGCCCGTCACGATGACCCTGCTGGCCGGCTACCTGCTCGCACTCACCGTCGTCGCCGGTGACCCGAACGGCGGCTGGGGCGTCGCCGCATCGCTGTTCCCGCTCACTGCACCGCTGGCGATGCCGATCCGGTGGGCCGCAGGCGAGGTCCCGCTCTACCAGCTGCTGCTCGCGATGGCGCTCACGGCCGGCACCGCGGTGCTGCTCGTCTCGCTCGCGTCGTCCATCTACCGCAGGGCTCTGCTCATCACCGGCCACCGCGTGAAGCTGCGCGAGGTCATCGGGCGCCGCGCCACCGTGTGAGGGCGTTCCGCACGGTCGACGGCGGTCAGTCGAACGCGCTCAGCACCGCGTCGCTGACGTCGCTCTGATGCAGTGAGCCGCCCACCCCGCCCGGAAGCAGGTTGGTCAGGTACGCGAAGGCAAGCTCTCGGACCGGATCGGCCCACCCCACGCAGCAGTTGCTGCCGTTGTGGCCGAACGTCGTCGGGCTGCTCAGGCGGCCCATGGCCCTCGGCCGGCGGGAGTCGGGGCTCGCGCCGCCGAGCTGGAAGCCCTGCGACCAGCGGATCGGGACCCTGAGGTACTGGTCGATCTCACCGTCGCTCGACGGCGTCGTCGCCTCAGCCACGGTGCTCGCGGCAAGAACCCGCACGCCGTCGAGCTCGCCGCCGCGCCGCAGCATCTCGTAGAAGCGAGCAAGGTCCCTCGCGGTCGTCGAGATCCCCGCCGCCGGGATGACCGCCCGACGCGTGGCGCGGAGGTTGAACGCGACCTCCCCGATCAGCCTCCGATCCCCTTCCACCTGCACGGGGACGTGGCGCGACCACAGGGCGTCGGGCAGGCCGAGGTGGGTGTCGACCAGCCCGAGAGGGTCGAGAAGCTCGGTCCGTAGCACGTCCCGCAGGTCCTCGTGCGTGACGCGCTGGACGAGCTCGCCGAGGATGAACCCGTAGCTCAGGACGTGATAGGCCGGGCCCTGACCGGGTGGCATCGACGGACGCGCCCGCTCGATCGCGCGCACCGAGCGACGCCAGCTGGTCGCGGCCAGCGCGTCGCGGGTCATGCCGCGCACGACCGGCAGGCCGGCGCGGTGCTGCAGGACGTGCCGGACGGTGATGTCCTGCTTGCCCGCCTGACCGAACTCCGGCCAGTAGCGCGCGACCGGGTCGTCCAGGCCGATGAGCCCGCGCTCGGCCAGCAGGTGGACGAGCAGCGCGGTGAACGGCTTGCTGACCGAGAACACCCAGAACAACGCCTCGGGCGTGCAGCCGAACGTGCGGTCGAGGACGACCTCTCCCCGGTGCAGGACGCACAGCTGCGCGACGGCACCGCGCGCCCGCACGAGCTCCACGGCGCGGTCCAGTCCCGCCGGATCGACTCCGAGCCCTTGCAGTGCCGGATCCACCGCGTCGGTCATGGCCGCTCCTCTCTCGCAGCGACGCCCCTCGCCTGCCGAGGTCCGGATCAGCTGTGGTCGGCGCCCGGCACCTTGTCGGTGATGTCGTCGTACGTCTGCGCGCCGGGAAGCTCGCTCGGCGCGTAGATCAGGCGGACGACGCCGGTCGGGAAGGTCTCCGAGCGCAGCAGCCGCAGCGGGTAGATCGGGTCGCCCTCGTCGAACAACCGCTCGCCGTGCCGCGCGGCGACCGGGTGCACCAGCAGACGCAGCTCGTCGAGCAGGCCCGCCGCGAGCAGCTGACGCACCACCGAGATCGACCCCGGGACGACGATCTTGTCGATGCCGGGCTCGGCGCCGAGCGCCCGCACCGCGCCGATGAGGTCGTCGTGCACCGCCTCGACGTTCCGCCAGCCGAGGTCCTGGTCCCCGCGGGTCGCGACGACCTTGCGGGTGTCACCCAGCTGCACCGCGAAGCTCGCGTCCTCACCGCCGGCCGTCTCCCGGTCCGGCCACGCCCCCGCGAAGCTGTCGTACGTCACGCGCCCGAGCAGCAGCGCGTCCGCGCCCTCGTAGTCCTCGCCGACCGCAGCACCCATGTGCTCGTCGAAGTACGGGAAGTGCCAGGCCGGGTCGACCTCGACCACACCGTCGAGCGACATGAACAGGGTGGAGACGATCGTTGCCATGGGAGTCCTCCGGGGTCGTGACCGCGCCCGCACCGCACGGCCGCTCACCTCGAGCAGACCCCATCCGAGGAGAAGTCGCATCCGGTAGCCCAGTCCATCGCGTCGGCACGTGCGGTACCGGGCGCGGCGATGGTTGCTGCAGTCAGCGGGTCGATGTCCGTATTGCCACGCAGTGCGATCTGACCGGTTCGCGCCTCGCAACCGACGATCCCACCCGAACGGCGGTGACACGCTGCGAACTGGATGCCTGGTGCCGTGACGGGAATCCTCGAACGTCCGATTTACTTGGGAGGTCGCCGTTCAAATTGCCCACGCGGCACGCTTTACGAGCACCACGAGCACCGCTGCTCGATCCCGTTCCCGAAAACGCTTTAGTCTTCCCGCGCGGGGCCGATCAGGAACGACGCCACATGGCCAACTGCAGCTTGAGGAGTCGTCAACATGGTCGGAATCCGCGCACGGCTGATCGCGTGCGCCGCCCTGCTTGTGGCGCTCGTCGCGGGCCTGGTCGCTGTCGGGATCTCTGGCCTTCACGCAGTGCGGGGCGCATCGGGCACCGCCCAGACAGCTGCCGCCTCGGCGGCCGAGCGAAACCTGCTGGTCCTCCTGGTCGTGGGGATCGTCGCCGCGATCGGCATTGCCTGCTGGTTGACCCGAATCGTCGTCGCGCCCGCGCGCGAGATGGTGGGTCTCCTCGCCCGGGCTGCTGGCGGGGACCTGACCGGTCACGCCTCACGCACCTCTCATGACGAGTTCGGGGCTCTGGCGGACGAGTACAACAAGCTGGTCGACGCGCTGTCAGCGGTGCTCGCACGGATTTCTGCAGAAGCCACCGGCCTGTCCGCCGCAACCGAGGAACTGACGGTCTCAGCGACCTTGATCATCTCCAGCGCGGGAGAGTCATCGGCACAGGCGAGCGTCGTCGCCGCTGCCGCCGAACAGGTGTCGACCAACGTGCAGACGGTTGCGGCCGCCACCGAGGAGATGTCAGCCTCGATCCGGGAGATCGCCAAGAACACCAGTGACGCTGCTGGGGTGGCCGTCAAGGCGGTGCACGCCGCGCAGGCCGCCAACGCGACCGTGTCCCACCTGGGAGCGTCATCAGCCGAGATCGGCAACGTGATCAAGGTGATCAAATCGATCGCGGCTCAGACGAACCTCTTGGCCCTGAACGCGACGATCGAAGCCGCACGGGCCGGTGAAGCCGGCAAGGGCTTCGCCGTGGTTGCCGGAGAGGTCAAAGACCTCGCCCAGGAGACATCGAGGGCCACCGAAGACATCGGGCACAAGATCGACGCCATCCAGTCCGACGCCCTTGCTGCCGCGGCGGCGATCGGTCAGATCTCCGGCATCATCGAACAGATCAACGACACCCAGTCCACGATCGCCTCGGCCGTCGAGGAACAGACCGCGACGACCAACGAGATGAGCCGAAACGTCTCCGAGGCGGCCACCGGCGCCGGCGAGATCGCGGCGAACATCACCGGCGTGGCCGCAGCAGCGGCAGCAACCAGCCAGGGTGTCAGCGAGACACTGTCCTCGAGCTCGGAGCTGTCGCGCATGTCGACCGAGCTCGCGGACCTCGTCTCACGCTTCAGGTTCTCGGGTCGCGAGGAAGAAGCCGACCTGTCCGTCCGAGCGCAGATCACGAAGGCCATCGGCGCCCACGGCGCGTGGAAGAAGCGCCTGTCCGCCGCGCTCACGAACGGCACACACCAGGAGGACGTCGCCACCGTGGCACGCGGCGACCGCTGCGACTTCGGCCGGTGGTTGATGGCCATCACCCCTGCTGGCGGAGATCGAGCTGCGCACGAGGCAAGCCGGACGCTTCACGCGGCCTTCCATACCGAGGCTGCTGCCGTGCTCCGTCAGATCTCGGCCGGCCATCTCGCGCAGGCGCGGGAGTCGATCGACACAGGGGGACGATTCGCGGAGGCCTCCAGGCTCCTCACCACGACGATGATCGCGTGGCGCAAGTCCACCGCGGGCGCACAAGCCTGACGCATGCCAGCGGTCACGGTCGCAACGTCAGAGCCGCTCCACGGGGCTGTCGACGACGGACGAAAAGAGGGCCAGAGCGACGGTTGAAGAATAGGCAACCCGAGCACAGTTGAGGGCTGATCTCGTTGGAGGACTGGGCGTTGATCAGGCGGTTGGTCGCGGGCGGTGTGCCGCTGCGGCAGGTCGCGCGGGATCTCGGGCTCGCGCGGGACACGGTCGCGCGGGCAATCGCGAACACCAGACGCAGAAGGGACGGTTCGCGCCAGTACACGGTGCCTACCTACCGGCGCGAGCGTGCCACTGCCGCCCGACGCAAGACCAAGATGTACATGCAGCCGACCATCGTGCTGGGCAGCCAGGTCGGAGCCAAGCTCCGCCAGCATGAGCGCTGGGGTTCGGACACGTGGATCGACAAGCACAGCTGCCGGACCGCCATCGGGGGCTTCTTCTGATGACTGCGCTCGCGATGGTGCAATACAACCTGCGGACCATGCGCGTGTGGGCGCGGAACAACCACTTCCAGGGCGACGACATCCTGCTGCAGCCCGACCCGAAAACCGAAGGCTACGAAGCCGTGCCCGTGGATGAGAGCCCCCACGGAGCGATCGACCCCAGCGTCCGGGCCCGCTGACCGGGCGAACAACCAGCCGCGAACGACGAAACCCCCCGCCTGAAGCCCTTCCGGGCTCCCCGCGAGGGGTTCAGTCACTTCGTGGCTCTGTGTCCGTCAGAACCCATGGCGGTAGCGGTGGGATTTGAACCCACGGTGGACTTTCACCCACACACGCTTTCGAGGCGTGCTCCTTAGGCCGCTCGGACACGCTACCTCGCCCCGAAGGCTACCTGGTCGGAGGCCGCACGCCGAAATCGGGCCGCGGCCCGCCCCGGCCCCGCCCTCAGGACGCCGTCGTACCGTGGGACGGTGACTCACCCGGCACCGACCGACTCCCGACCTGCCGTGCGTCCGGCCGCCGCCACCATCGACGACGTCGTCGCGGCGCTCGAAGGCCGCCGCCTCGCTGTCCTGACCGGCGCGGGGCTCTCGACGGACTCCGGCATCCCCGACTACCGCGGGCCCGACTCGCCGCCGCGGACCCCCATGACCTACCAGCAGTTCGTGGCCGACGACGCGTTCCGGCGGCACTACTGGGCACGCAACCACGTCGGTTGGCGGCACGTGCACCGCACCCTGCCGAACGCCGGGCACCACGCGCTCGCCGAGCTCGAGGACCGGGGCGTCGTCGTCGGTGTGATCACCCAGAACGTCGATCTTCTCCACGAGGCCGCGGGCAGCCGGAACGTGATCGACCTGCACGGGCGCTACGACCGGGTCGTCTGCCTGCGGTGCGGCACGGTCGTCTCGCGCGCGGAGCTGGCGGTGCGGCTCGAGGCGCTCAACCCCGGGTTCGTCGAGTCGATCGGCGCGGTCGGCGACATCGAGATCGCGCCCGACGCGGATGCCGTCATCTCGGCGACCGCGCACTTCCGGGTCGCCTCCTGCTGGGCTCCCGACCCGGACGGCGGCACCGGTCAGTGCGGCGGGATCCTCAAGCCGGAGATCGTCTACTTCGGGGAGAACGTGCCCAAGGAACGGGTCGCGCGCGCGTTCGCGCTGGTGGATTCGGCCGACGCGCTGCTCGTCGCCGGGTCGTCGCTCACGGTCATGTCGGGCCTGCGGTTCGTGCGGCACGCCGCCAAGGCCCAGGTCCCCGTCGTCATCGTCAACCGCGGCGCGACGCGTGGGGACGACCTTGCGACGCTGACGCTCGACGCCGGGACGTCCGAGACGCTCACGGCGCTGGCCGACCGCCTCTGACGCCCTGCCGCCGAAGCGCACGGCGGTCAGCACCCCCATCAGTCCGCGCGCCGCTCCTCGAAGAACTCGCGCAGCAGCGCCCCGCACTCGTCCTCGAGCACGCCGCCGACCACCTCGACCCGGTGGTTGAGCCGCCGGTCGCGCACGACGTCCCACTGCGACCCGCACGCCCCGGCCTTGGGGTCCCATGCGCCGAGCACGAGCCGCGGCACGCGCGCGAGCACCGTCGCGCCCGCACACATGAGGCACGGCTCGAGGGTGACGACGAGCGTGCAGTCGTCGAGCCGCCAGCGCCCGAGCCGGACCGACGCCGCACGCAGCGCCACGACCTCGGCGTGCGCGGTCGGGTCGTGGTCGCGCTCGCGTGCGTTTCGACCGCGTCCGACGACCTTGCCGTCGGGCCCGACGACGACCGCCCCCACGGGCACGTCCCCGCTTCCGAGCGCGGCCCGGGCCTCGTCGATCGCGGCCGTCATCCACCGCACGTCGTCTGCCCTGGGCACCATCCGGCCATCCTCCCGCACGCCCGACGGCGGGACGAAGGGACGCCGACCGAGCAGGTGCCAGCCGGTAGGGTCGAGGCATGCGCCTGCACGTTGCCGACCACCCGCTCGTCGCCCACAAGCTGACGGTCCTGCGGAACAAGGACACGGCCTCCCCCACGTTCCGCCTGCTCGTCGACGAGCTGGTGACCCTGCTCGCGTACGAGGCGACCCGCGACGTGCGGGTCGTGCCGCACACCATCGAGACCCCCGTCGCGACCACGACCGGCACCAAGCTGGCCGACCCGCGGCCCCTCGTCGTCCCCATCCTGCGCGCCGGGCTCGGCATGCTCGAGGGCATGACGCGCCTGCTCCCGACGGCCGAGGTCGGGTTCCTCGGGATGCGACGCGACGAGGAGACCCTCGAGGCCATCACGTACGCGAACCGGCTGCCCGAGGACCTGTCGGGCCGGCAGTGCTTCCTCCTCGACCCGATGCTCGCGACCGGTGGGACGCTCGTCGCGGCGATCGACTACCTCCTCGAGCGCGGCGCGAGCGACGTCACGTGCGTGTGCCTGCTCGCCGCCCCCGAGGGGCTCGCGCTCCTCGAGAAGGCCATCGGCGACCGGGTCGACGTGAAGATCGTCGTCGCTGCGGTCGACGACCACCTCAACGACAAGGCGTACATCGTCCCGGGGCTCGGCGACGCCGGCGACCGCCTGTACGGCATCGTCTGACCGTTCGCGGTTCTCACGTCGTGAGATGACCGGCCGGGAGGCTGGGTCATCCCGGTTCTCCCTGAGAGCATCGACGGGTGACCTCCCCGCTGCGCACGTGCTGTCGGTCCTGACTCAGCTCAGGCCACCGACCACCGCTCGTCCTCACCCGACGGGCACCGCGCACCCGGAGACACCTCATGACCACGACTGTGGAGCGCCCTGCTCCCACCCCACCCCCGCGCGCCGGCTTCGTCCTGTACGTCGGCGTGCACGACGACCCCGACGGCGGACCGACCGGCGCGCGCGAGCTCGCCGAGGTCGCCGAGACGCTTCGCGACCTGGCCCGCGAGCTGTTGCCGACCGCGGAGACGTTCACCGCGCTGTCGCTCGTCCCGCAGCGTGCCGGCACCGACGACGTGCGGACGCTGCGCGACCGGCTCTCGCACCTGAACCCCCTCGAGCACGACGCCCTCACCGGCACGACGTCCGGGGTCCGGATCGACCTCGTCACCCGCCGGGTCCACGTCGACGGTCGGCCGGTGTGCCTGACGCGCACGGAGTTCGCGCTGCTCGCGCACCTGGTCCGGGCTCCGCACCGGGTCGTCGGCCGGCTCGAGCTGCTCCGCGCGGTGTGGGGTGCGGCGCCCACCCCGGGAGCTCGCACGGTCGACGCGCACGTGCGCCGGCTCCGCGCCAAGGTCACGGGCGCAGCCGTGGTGACCGTCCGGGGGCTCGGGTACCGGTTCGACCCGACCCCGCGCATCGTCCTGCACGGCACCGGCGACGCAGCCTGAGGACGCGACGCCCTCGGCACGCCCGTAGCGGCGCCAGACGACGAGACCCCCGGCGCAGCTCGCGTCGGGGGTCTCGTCGTGCGTACGACCGGAAGGTCAGAAGGCGGGAAGCACCCCGCCGTCCGGCCACTGCTTCTCGATGAAGGCCTTGACCTCCGGGGAGTGGAGCAGCGCGTCGAGCTTGACGATCGCCGGCTTCGTCTTGTCCTCCGCACGCACCGCGAGGAAGTTCGCGTACGGGTTGTCGACGCCGGACTCGAGCAGCAGCGAGTCCGTGGCGGGGTTCAGGCCCGCCTGGAGCGCGTAGTTGCCGTTGATGATCGCGAGGTCGACGTCCTGGAGCGAGCGGACGAGCTGCTCGGGTGCGGCCTCGATGAACTGGAAGTTCTTCGTGTTGGTCGCGATGTCGAGGAGCGTCGGCGGGGTGTCGCCGGTGTCCTTGAGCGTGATCAGGTGGTTCTTGACGAGCAGGTCGAGCGCGCGCGCCTGGTTGCCCGGGTCGTTCGTGATGCCGAACTTCGCACCGTCGGGAACGTCCTCGATCTTCTTGTACTTCGAGGAGTAGGCGGCGTAGGGCTCGATGTGGATGCCCGCGAAGTGGTCGAACTTGAAGCCCTGGTCCTTGACCTGCGACTCGTAGTACGGCAGGTGCTGGAAGTAGTTGGCGTCGATGTCACCCTCGGCGAGCGAGGTGTTCGGCAGCACGTAGTCGTCGAACGTGACGATCTTCAGGTCAAGACCCGCGCCCTTCGCCAGGTTGTCCTGGACGAACTGCAGGATCTGCGCCTGCGGGACGGGGCTCGCCCCGATCGTCAGCTTCGTGAGCGTGCCGGACGCCGCCGCGGTGGAGCTCGCCGAGGTCGCGGCCGTGCCCGAGGCGCTGGCGGAGCCGCATGCCGCGAGCGCCAGGGTCGCAGCGGCAGCAAGGGCGATGGCGCCCCATGTCTTCCTCATGTGTCCTCCTCGGACATCGGCCCTGATCGGGCATGGTGGGTGCGGATCCGTCCGTGCGGACGGAGATCTGGGGGCTAGCGGTGGTCGAGCCGTCGGGCGACGGCATCCCCGATCCCCTGGACGGCGGCGACGATCACGACGATGACGACGACGCACGCGACCATCACGATCGGGTCGAACCGCTGGTAGCCGTAGGAGATGGCGAGCGCGCCGAGCCCGCCGCCACCGATCACCCCGGCCATCGCGGAGTACCCGACGAGCGCGATGACCGTGACGGTGAAGCTCGCGACGAGCGCCGGGAGCGCCTCGCGGACGAGCACCTGGACGACGATGCCCCGACGGGTCGCGCCGATGACCCGCGCGGCCTCGACCTTGCCCGGGCTCACGTCACGCACCGCGGTCTCGACGAGCCGGGCGTAGAACGGGATGGCGCCGATGGTCAGGGGCACGACGGCGGCCTGCCAGCCGAGCGACGTGCCGACGATGATCCGGGTGACCGGGATGACCGAGATCATCAGGATGAGGAACGGCAGCGACCGCACGATGTTCGCGACGAACCCGACGACCCGGTTGACCGTCGTGCTCGCGGTCAGGCCGCCGCGGGCCGTCGAGACGAGCAGCAGCCCGAGCGGCAGACCCAGCAGCAGCGTGAGGAGCGAGGACAGACCGACCATCTGGAGGGTCTCGAGCGTCGCGGTCGGCAGCTTGTGCTGGATGACGGGGTGGTTCCAGAACTCGGCGAACCAGCTCATGAGGCCACCTCCTCGTCGTCGGCCGCGCCGTCGTCGGGGACGACGTCGGGCCCTTCCGCGACCTCCGCATGCACTCCGGCCGCCCGCAACGCGTCGAGGGCACGCTCGACATCGCCCGCGGGCACGTCGAGCCGGAGGCGTCCGACGCGCCGACCGGCGAGCGTCTCGATCGTCCCTGCGGCGACCTCGACGCCCGTCCCGAGCGCGGCCACGGCCGCGAGGACCCGGTGCGTGGGGACGTCGTCGGTCGTGTACGCGAGCTCGAGGAGCGTGCGCTCGTCGCCGAGCGGCTGCGTCGGCACCGCGATCAGCTCCCGGGCGAGCCGCGAGCCGTAGGCGGCGACGACGTCACCGACCGCTCCGTGCTCGGCGACGCGCCCGTGGTCGAGCAGCGTCACCGTGTCGCAGATCTCGCGGACCACGGCCATCTCGTGCGTGATGATCAGGACCGTGATGCCGAGACGGTCCCGCAGGTCCCGGATCAGCCCCAGGATCTGGCGGGTCGTCGCCGAGTCGAGCGCCGACGTGGGCTCGTCGCACAGGAGGACCGCGGGCTCGGTCGCGAGCGCTCGGGCG
>DASVMA010000229.1:0-1814 GCA_036384595.1 Cellulomonas sp.
ACTTCGCCACGGAGGGACGCCCGATGGATGAGACGGCCGCTGCCATCGAGACCGAGGTGGCGATGCTGCTGCGGCTCGCCGGCCGACCGACGCGGCCGTCGTCCGAGCTCGCGGGGACGCTCGACCGCTCGGCCTACCTGATCCTGCGACTGCTCCTGGCCGAGCACAGCGAGAGCGTCAACGCGATCGCCGACCGGCTGCGTCTGGACGCCTCGACCGTGACCCGCCAGGTCATCGCGCTGGAGGCCGCGGGGCACGTGACGCGTCGGCGCTGCGCGGACGACGGCCGGTCGACGATCGTCGAGCCGACACCGGCCGGCCTCGCGGCGCTGGCAGCGACGCGGGCGGCCCGCTCGGTCGTGTACGAGGACGTCCTCGCCGACTGGACCCCCGCCGACCGGCAGGCCCTGGCAGCACTGCTCGCGCGGCTCAACTCCTCGCTCGACGACCGGGCCCGCAGGGTGAGCGCCCGATCGGCCCGTCAGCCCGCACCCCTGGGCACCGCGTGACGACGCCCGCGGCTCGGCCGGTGCGGCCCGCGGCGGGTGCGCTGCGAGGCACGGTGGTCGCCGTCGAGCGCATCGGGGCGTCGATGGTGCGCGTCGTCATCGGAGGTGCCGGCATGCGCTCCTTCGTGCCGTCCGAGCACGCCGACTCGTACGTCAAGCTCGTGTTCCTGCCGCCCTCGGCCGGCGACGGCCGACCTCTGCTCGAGGACGGCCGGGTCGACCTCGACGCGATCGCCGCGACCCTGCCGTCGGGCGACCAGCTGCGTCGACGCAGCTACACCGTGCGCGCGTTCGACCCGGACGCGCACCACCTCACGCTCGACCTCGTCGTGCACGGCGACGAAGGCCTCGCCGGGCCGTGGGCCGACCGTGCCGCCCCCGGCGACGAGGTGCTCCTGCTCGGCCCGGGCGGCGACTACTCCCCCGACCCCTCGGCCGACCACCACCTGCTCGTCGGCGACGCGAGCGCGCTCCCGGCGATCGCCGTCGCGCTCGAACGGCTCGCGGTCACCGCTCCGAACGCCCGCGGCACGGCCGTCGTCGAGGTGCACGGGCCCGACGACGAGATCCCGCTGACCGCTCCGGCCGGCGTGCGCGTCCGATGGGTGCACCAGGGCGCTGCCGTCGCCGGCCTCGGCCTCGTCGAGGCGGTCCGCGACCTGCCGTGGCCCAACGGTCGGGTGCAGGCGTTCGTGCACGGCGAGGCGGGCGCGGTCAAGGAGCTGCGCCACCTGCTACGCGTCGAGCGGTCCCTTCCCCGCGACCAGCTGTCGATCTCCGGGTACTGGCGGCTCGGGGCCGACGACGAGGGCTGGCGAGCCGTCAAGCGCGACTGGAACCGGTCGATCGAGCACGACGAGCAGGCAGCCGGCCTGATCTGACCCGGATCGGCGCAAGTCCCTGACACGGGGCGACCGGCTGACGTACGGTTCGAGCTGACGCTGCTCGTGCAGCGCGCGCACATGGACGAGGGAGGCGCCGTGCCCCGCTACCTGGGGGCCCTGCTGGAGATCGGCCTCATCGTGTGGTGCCTGATCGAGGCGATCCAGGCGCCCGACGGTCGCATCCGCAACCTGCCCAAGTGGGCCTGGATCCTGCTCATCCTGTTCGTCCCGTACGCGGGCCCGGTCGCCTGGCTCGTGGCCGGTCGCCCGTCCATGGCCGGTGCCGGGCGCCAGGCGCCGTGGCCATCCACGCAGACCGCTGGTTTCCCGGAGTACGAGCGCCCGCGGAACGTCGCGCCCGACGACGACCCGGAGTTCCTCGCGCGGCTCGCCGCCTCCGACTCGACCGACCGGCGGCTCC
>DASVMA010000230.1:0-2560 GCA_036384595.1 Cellulomonas sp.
TTTCCTTTCAACGCCATGGCGACGATCCCGGAGGAGATCGGCATCTGCAAGGGACTGGGTGGAGGATTGTCCGCTTTGTGCTCGCTTGCCTGATAATCAGTTCGGCGATGGCGGCGTGTCGGGAATATCGGCGATTCCGTATTCATGCTGACACCGCAGGGCAATTCACCCATGTCGCCCGGGAGGCTCGTGCGCCATCATGGGGGCGTGCCGTCAGCGACCCTCCCCCACCCGGATCCGCTCGATCCCCTCGACACGGCGATCCTGCGCGAGCTCGCCGTCGACGCGCGCGCGAGCTACGCCGACGTCGGTGCTGCCGTCTCGCTCTCGGCGCCCGCGGTCAAGCGCCGCGTGGACCGGCTCCGTGCACGCGGCGTCATCCGCGGCTTCACCGTGCGGCTCGACCCGGCAGCGCTCGGCTGGGAGACCGAGGCGTTCATCGAGCTCTACTGCCACGGCTCCACGAGCCCGTCGACCATGCGCACGGCCGTCGAGACGTACCCGGAGGTCGTGGCGGCCAGCACCGTGACAGGCGACGTCGACCTGGTGCTGCAGGTACGCGCGCGGGACATGCGTCACCTGGAGCGCGTCGTCGAGCGCCTCGCGGCCGAGCCCTTCGTCGCGCGGACGCGATCGACCGTCGTGCTCTCCGCGCTGCTGCGTCGACCCGACGTCCCGGCGGCGCCGGCGGACTGACGTGCCCCTCGCCTGTCGGCGCCCGGTCCCGCGCGACAGCGGCGCCTCGAGGGTGCTACGCGGGAGGCGCGGCCTCGTCGCGTGGCTTGCAGCGGTTCGTCACGACCATGACCGGGCACGACGCGTGGTGCAGGACGGCCTGGCTCGTCGAACCAAGCAGCAGCCCGGCGAAGCCCCCTCGCCCGCGCGACCCGACGATGATGAGGTCCGTCGCGGTGGAGAACTCCGTGAGCAGCTCGGCACCCGAGCCGTCGAGCACGTGCCGCCGCACCGAGAACCCGGGGTGGTCCACGAGCGCCCGGTCGATCACGACGTTCAGGCCCTCGGTGACGTCCGCGAGCACCTGCTCGCGGTCGATCGCTGCGGGCAGCCAGCTCAGCATCCCGGCGCCCTGCCCGAGGGGCACGCCGGTGACCGCGATGAGCTCGGCGCCCCAGGCCTTGGCCTCGACGATCGCGGCCCGCAGGGCGATCTCCGCCTGCGGTGAGCCGTCGACGCCGACCACGATGCGGTGGACCGGCGCGATCGGCGGCAACGAGTCCTCCACCAGCTCGGGGGCCGGCCGCGGGGCGCCCCGGAGCGGCACGACGACGGTCGGGCAGTACGCGTGCGCAGGCAGGGCCGACGAGACCGTCCCGAGCACCCGGTCCGCGAAGCCCCCGCGCCCGCGGGTCCCCACGACCGCGACCGCGACCTCGTGGGACAGCTCGACGAGCACGCCCGTCGCGTCGCCCGTCGCGACCGTCGCGGTGACCTCGAGCCCCGAGGACGCGATCCGCTGCGTCGCCTCCTCGAGGACGGCACGCGCACCGGCCTGGATCGCGGTGTCGTCGAGGGCCGCGTAGCCACCGTCGAGCGATGCCGCGGTGAACGAGGGCAAGGAGTACGAGCAGACGATCCGTAGCGACCGGTGGTGCACCTTGGCGGCAGCTGCTGCCCAGTCGAGCGCATGGAGGCTCGCGATGGAGCCGTCCACCCCGACCAGCACCACGTTGTCGTTCCTCATCGGTGGAACCTCCCCGCAGTCCTCATCGCCTGTGCGCCCACACTATGCCCTCGGCACATCGTCGCACGTCATAGACCCGGTCAAGCCTTGGCACGCGCTTGGGGGAATCACCCCGTTGCGCAACGAACCCGTCAGGCGACGAGGTACGGCGACCAGGTCGGCTCGTCCACGCTGGCCCCGCGCACGAGCGCAGCGGCACCGCGGGGGGCCCGCGGCGCGAACGACAGCTCCCACCCGATCTCCTGGAGCAGCCGATCGGCCTTCCGGTGGTTGCACCGTGCGCACGCGGCCACGACGTTGGCCCACTCGTGGCGGCCTCCCCGCGACCGCGGGTGGACGTGGTCGACCGTGTCGGCCGCGCCGCCGCAGTACGCGCAGCGGTGGTTGTCCCGCTGGAGCACGGTCCGGCGCGTCGGTGGCACCACGCGGCGCACCGGCACGTGCACGTACCGCGTCAGGCAGAGGACGAGCGGGAGGGGTACGGCGGTGCGTTCCGAGTGCAGCATCCGCCCGTCCATCTCGAGGATGGTGGCCTTGCCCGTCATCACGAGGGTGACCGCCCGGTGCACGCTCACGATGCACAGTGGCTCGAGGCTCGCGTTGAGCAGCAACGTCCGGCGCGGCACTGGCATCAGCACGGCGAACTCCTTGACCCGGTCGGAGGACCCGTCTGGCTGTCGGGTCCGCAGGGGGAGGTGCAGGCGCGACCAGAGTACGCGGTGAGGACAAGGAAAGGGCCCCGGAGGTGCTGTACGCACCGCCGGGGCCCTTCACCTGATGGGGTCAGCCGATCCGCACGAACACCGGGGCGCTCTGCCAGATGGACCGGAACTGGATCGACTTGCCGGGACGCGGCGA
>DASVMA010000231.1:0-5416 GCA_036384595.1 Cellulomonas sp.
GTGAAGGTCACCGACACGAGGTTGTGGCGCTTCGTGCCGGCCGCGCCGTCGGACATGTCAGGTTCCCAGACCGACAGCGTGAACGTGCCGGGCGGCAGGGTCGCCGTGAAGGTGAACGGGCCGACCTCGCCGTTGGCGCCCGCCGTCGTGAACCCCTGAGCGACCGGGCCGGGTCCCCCGACGGGCACGGCCTCCCAGTTCAGCGTTGCCTCGAAGGCCGTGCCAGTGCCGGTCACGGTCACGTCGGGACCGTCGACCGTCGCCCCGGGAGCCGGCGACGTGAGGGTGTTGGGGCCGTTGGTCGACTGGTCGGTGGGGGTGACGTCCGTGGAGGTGCTCGTCGCGGTGGGCTCGGGAGCCGGGGTGGTCGCCGACGCGGACGCCGAGGGTGTCGCGGCGGTGCTCGTGGCGGCGGCAGTCGTCGACGCGCCGGTCTGGGCGGTCCCCGACGCACAGCCGGCCAGCGTCGCGGCTGCCACCACCGCGCACGCCGCGGCGGCCAGGAGCTGAAGGGGTCGCGTTCGTCGTGCTCGCATGGTCGTGTCCTCAGGTCGGCTGCGTCGCTCGGCGAGCGCACCGGATCCGTGCGACCGCCGTCTGCTCGGAACGTACCGCGTGCGAGCGTTCGGAGGGCTGCGCCGGGCCGGGGACGGCGCGTGCTCGGTAGACTCGGGTGCAGCACCTGCCGGTCCACGGCAGGGCGGACCGAAGGAGCGCGGAGGCGCAAGCCGAGCACATGGCCGAGAGCACACCCGCACGTCGTCCCGCCACCGGTGTCACGGCCCGCGTCGAGCACCGCATCACGGTCGGCGCCGACGTCTCGATGGTCGAGCTGCTGGGACGCGGTGACGAGGTCCTGCTGGCCATCGAGGCCGGGTTCCGGGCCGTCGACATCCACGCGCGCGGCAACGAGATCTCGCTCGCCGGCCCGGCGGGGGACGTCGCGCTCGTCGCCGAGCTGGTCGACGAGCTCATCGAGGTCGCCGCGACCGGCACCCCGTTGACCCCGGACGTCGTCGCACGGTCGGTCACGATGCTCGCGACCAGCGCCGCGCCGCGCCCCGTGGACGTGCTCACCCAGAACATCCTGACCTCGCGTGGGCGCACCATCCGGCCCAAGACCGAGGGGCAGAAGGACTACGTCGACGCGATCGACCGCAACACGGTCACGTTCGGCATCGGCCCCGCGGGTACCGGCAAGACGTACCTGGCGATGGCCAAGGCGGTCCAGGCGCTGCAGGTGCGCCAGGTCAGCCGGATCGTGCTGACCCGACCCGCCGTCGAGGCGGGCGAGCGCCTCGGGTTCCTGCCCGGCTCCCTCAGCGACAAGATCGACCCGTACCTGCGCCCGCTGTACGACGCCCTGCACGACATGGTCGACCCCGACTCGATCCCGCGGCTCATGGAGGCGGGGACCATCGAGGTCGCGCCGTTGGCCTACATGCGCGGGCGCACGCTCAACGACTCGTTCATCATCCTCGACGAGGCGCAGAACACCTCGACCGAGCAGATGAAGATGTTCCTCACGCGCCTCGGGTTCGGGTCGAAGATCGTGGTCACGGGCGACGTCACGCAGGTCGACCTCCCGACGGCCACCACGTCGGGGCTGCGCGTCGTCGAGCAGATCCTCGCCGACATCGACGACGTGGCCTTCTGCCGGCTGACGTCGTCGGACGTGGTCCGCCACCGCCTGGTCGGCGACATCATCGACGCCTACGCACGCTGGGACAGGACATGAGCATCGAGGTCAACAACGAGTCAGGCGTCGAGGTCGACGAGGCGGAGTTCGCTGCGCTCGCACGCTACGTGCTCGACGCCATGCACGTGCACCCGCAGACCGACCTGTCGATCCTGCTCGTGGGCGTCGACGTCATGTCGCAGCTGCACGTGCAGTGGATGGACGAGCCCGGTCCCACGGACGTCCTCTCCTTCCCCATGGACGAGCTCCGGCCCGGCCGGGAGGGCGAGCAGACGCCGGCCGGCCTGCTCGGCGACGTCGTGCTCTGCCCCGACGTCGCCGCGCAGCAGGCCCGGGTCGCGGGCCACTCGACCGCCGAGGAGCTCCTCCTGCTCACGACGCACGGGATCCTGCACCTGCTCGGCTACGACCACGCGCAGCCCGAGGAGGAGAAGGAGATGTTCGCGCTCCAGCGCCAGCTGCTCCTGACGTTCCTCGCGAGCCGATGACGCACGTCCCCCTCGGGCTGCTCGTCGTCGTCGCGATGGTCGGCATCGCTCTCGCGGCGGCACTGAGCGCAGGAGAGGTCGCGGTCGGCCGCGTCACCCTCGCCGCGGTCACCGAGCTGCTCGCCGAGCGGCACCCCGCGGCCGAGCGGGTCCGGCGGCTCGTCGAGCAGCGGCGCCGGGTCGCGTCGTCGGCGGCGTTCGTGCGGCTGCTCGGCGAGATGACGGCCACGGTGTGCATCACGCTGGTCGTCGCGTCCTCCGGGCTCGCGTGGGGCTGGGTCCTGCTCGTGGCCGGCACCGTGTGCGCGGCCGTCGCCTACCTGCTGGTGCGGGCGAGCCCGCGGACGGTCGGGCGTCAGCACCCCCTGACGGTGCTGACGGTCCTCTCGCGCCTGCTGGTCGCGGTCTCCGGCGCGGTCGGCGGGTTCGCGCGCGCGGTGCCGAGCTCGACCTCGCGCCCCGACTTCGGGGAGGACGAGCTGCGCGACATGGTCGACCGTGCGAGCGAGTCGGACGTGATCGAGGACGAGGAGCGCGACATGTTCCGGTCGGTCCTCGAGCTCGGCCAGACGCTCACGCGCGAGGTCATGGTGCCGCGCACCGACATGATCGTGACCGGGGCGGACACGCCGCTGCGCAAGGCCCTCACGCTCCTGCTGCGGTCGGGGTTCTCGCGGCTCCCCGTCGTCGGCGAGTCGGTCGACGACCTGCGCGGCGTGCTCTACCTCAAGGACCTCGTGCGTCGTCTGTCCGACGACCCGGAGGCCCAGGACTCCCCGGCGGCCTCGATCGCCAGGCCGGCGGTGTACGTCCCCGAGTCGAAGCCCGTCGACGAGCTCCTGCGCGAGCTCCAGGCCGGTTCGTCGCACATGGCGATGGTCGTCGACGAGTACGGGGGCATCGCGGGGCTCGTCACGATCGAGGACGCGCTCGAGGAGATCGTGGGCGAGCTCACGGACGAGCACGACCCGTCCGCCCCCGGTGTCGAGGACCTCGGCGACGGGTCGTACCGTGTCCCGGCGCGACTCGCGAAGGACGAGCTCGGTGAGCTCTTCGACCTCGACGTGGACGACGACGACGTGGACAGCGCGGGTGGTCTCCTTGCCAAGGCCCTCGGCAAGGTCCCGCTCGTCGGCTCCGCAGGCGACATCCACGGCCTCCACCTCGTCGCGGAACGCGCCGACGGACGCCGCAAGCAGATCTCGACGCTCGTCGTGCGGCGGACCACGCCCGACGACGAGCCGGACGACCAGGGGGCCCTCGCCCCCGCCGACCCGAACCACGGAGCACACTCATGACCTTCCACTCAGGTTTCGCCTGCTTCATCGGCCGGCCCAACGCCGGCAAGTCGACGCTGACGAACGCGCTCGTCGGGCAGAAGGTCGCGATCATGTCGGCCCGCCCGCAGACCACGCGGCACACGATCCGCGGCATCGTGCACCGCCCCGACGCCCAGCTCGTCCTCGTGGACACCCCCGGGCTGCACCGTCCGCGGACCCTCCTCGGGGAGCGTCTCAACGACCTCGTCAAGGGCACGCTCACCGAGGTCGACGTCATCGGCTTCTGCCTGCCGTCGGACCAGAAGGTGGGTCCCGGCGACCGGTTCATCGCGGAGCAGCTCGCCGACGCCGCCCGCGACGGCCGCGGTACGCCCGTCGTCGCGATCGCCACGAAGGCCGACCTCGTCGGCAAGGCACGCCTCGCGGAGCACCTGCTCGCGATCTCGCAGCTCGGGGACTGGGCCGACATCGTGCCGGTCTCGGCGGAGACGGGCTACCAGGTCGACGTGCTCGAGAAGATCCTCATCGGCCACCTGCCCGAGGGTCCGGCGCTCTACCCCGACGGCGAGCTCACCGACGAGCCCGTCGCCGTCATGGTCGCCGAGCTCGTGCGCGAGGCCGCGCTCGAGGGCGTGCGCGACGAGCTGCCGCACTCGCTCGCTGTCGTCGTCGACGAGATGGTGCCGCGCGAGGGCGACGACGACGCGACCCCCATGCTCGACGTGCGCGTCCACCTCTTCGTCGAGCGCGACAGCCAGAAGGCCATCATCATCGGCAAGGGCGGCTCGCGGCTGCGCGAGGTCGGCACGACGGCGCGCCACGAGATCGAGGCGCTGCTCGGCACGCGCGTGTTCCTCGACCTGCACGTCAAGGTCGCCAAGGACTGGCAGCGGGACCCGAAGCAGCTCGGCCGGATGGGCTTCTGAGCCGACCGTCGCAACCTCGGACCGGGCCCGCGGTGCGGGATACTCTCCACGTGCCGTACCGCATCGTCACCAGCAGCGTCGTGGGTGTGATCGTGCTGGCCGTGCTCGGTGCGTTCATGGGCCCGCAGTGGGACCCGGTGCCGCTCAACGACCCGCTCGTCGTGTCGAGCTCGTCGACCGCCGTCACGTACGCGCCGCTCGCGCCGACCTACCCGGTGCGCGAGTCCGTCGTCACCGTGCAGCTCGACGGCACCTCGATCGAGGCCCGGATCACCGAACCGGTCGGGGCCACCGGACCACTCCCGGCCGTGGTGTTCGTGCACGGTGCCGGGACCGGGGAGTACTCCCGGGCCTTCAAGGAGCAGGCGTCCTCGCTCGCGGCCTCGGGCGTCGTCACGATGGTCCCGAACAAGAGGCTCGACACCTACTCGGCCCGGCACCGCGACTACGTCCAGATGGCCGCCGACTACGCCGCGTCCGTTGACGTGCTGCGGCACTGGCCCGGCGTCGCCCCGACGAAGGTCGGCGTGTACTCCGAGAGCGAGGGCGCCTGGATCGCCCCGGTCATGGCGGCCGACGACCCAGGCTTGGCCTTCGTCGTGTTCGCCTCCGCGCCGGTCGTCCCGCCGCGGCAGCAGGCCGCGTTCGCGATGGACTCCTACCTGCGCAACACCGGCGTGCCCAACAGCGTGTTCCGGGCGATCCCGCGGGCCGTCGGGATGTCGCTCCCCGGTGGAGGCTTCGAGTACTTCGACTTCGACGTCGCCCCGTACCAGCGCCGCATGCACCAGCCCGTGTTCGTGGCCTACGGCGCGCACGACGCGTCGATGCCCATGATCCAGGGCGCCGAGCAGATCATCCGTGACCTCGCGATCGCCGGCAACGGTCAGTACCAGGTGCGCTACTACGCCGGCGCCGACCACGGGCTGAAGATCAACGGCGCGGTCGCGCCCGACTTCCTCCGCGACCTGTCCGGCTGGATCCGTGGGCTGCCGGCGACAGCGCAGTCGATGCCGCAGATCG
>DASVMA010000232.1:0-2034 GCA_036384595.1 Cellulomonas sp.
GGGGCCTGGTGATGGGCCTCGTCGCGGACGACGTGTTCTTCGGCCCGGCGAGCGCGAAGCTCACCCCGACGGCCGAGCGCGTGCTCGATGTGGCCGGCCCGACGCTCGACTCCATCGGCGAGCAGATCTCGATCGAGGGGCACGCCAACACGATCCCCGTCTCGGGCCGCTACGCGACCAACTGGGAGCTGTCGGCGGACCGGGCGACGCAGGTGCTCCGGCGCCTCGTGGAGGTCGACGGCCTGCCTCCGACGCGGATCATGTCCGTCGGCTTCGGCGACTCCCGTCCGTTGGCCGCGGGCGACAGCGCCGACGCGATGGTCGCGAACCGCCGGGTCGACCTCGTCGTCCTCAGTGGTGCCCCGGAGCAGGTCCGCAGCCTGCTCGCCGCAGTGATCGCGACGGAGGGATAGTCAGATGCCCATCGAACAACGTGTGATCTCGACCCAGAAGATCGGCGCCCGCAACCCGTCGGGCGGCGTCGGGTCGATCAAGGCCGCGCCCGCGGAGCCCGAGAAGGGCAAGAAGAAGCCGACGAAGAAGAAGCTCCTCCTCATCGGCGGGGCCGTGCTGGTCCTGCTCGCCGGCGCGGCCGCCTACTGGTTCCTCATGGGACCGGGCAAGGCCGCGGGCGACGGCGCGGCCGCCGCTCCGCCCGCGCCCGTGCCGGGCGTCGTCCTCAAGGTCGACCCCGTGAGCGTCAACCTGTCCGACGGCCACTACCTGCGCCTCGGCCTCGGCCTGCAGCTCACGAAGGACGTCGCCGAGGCCCCCGACCCGGCCAAGGCGCTCGACCTCGCGATCGCCCTCTACTCGGGCCACACCGTCGCCGAGGTCTCCGACCCGGCGACGCGTGACGCGCTCAAGGCTCAGCTCGTGACCGAGCTGTCCACGGCGTACGAGGGCGAGGTGATGGACGTCTACCTGACGAACTTCGTCACGCAGTGAACCGGCCCAGCTGCCGGTAAGTCGGGGCGCCATGGAGGGCGCCGCACCGCTCCGCCCGAACGACGACCCATGAGGGGTCGAGGTCGGAGAAGAACCACCTGACCCAGGTTCCTCATACCCGTGGGGAGCCCGCCGATAGAGACCGGCGTGACGGTCAACGAGTCGATGCACGCGCCTGCGCGCCCTGCGCCGCGACGCGCGCGCACGCAGGACCCTGAGTCGTACGACTTCCGCCGACCGATGACCATGGTGCGCGAGCACGCCCGGATCCTCGAGATGGCGTTCGAGACGTTCGCCCGGCAGTGGGGGACCCAGCAGACCGCGCGGCTGCGCGTGATGTCGCAGGTGACGCTCGACGAGCTGACGCTGCGCACCTACGACGAGTACGTGCGCTCGCTCCCGCCGACGACGGCGATGGTCCTGTGCACGATCGAGGAGACCCGCCAGACGGCCGTGATGCAGTTCCCGGTCGCCACCGCGATGGTCTGGATCGACTACCTGCTCGGCGGCTCCGGGCGCGGCGACGAGCGCGAGGGCCGCGAGTTCACCGAGATCGAGCTCAGTCTCATGCGCGACCTGCTGCGCCCCGCGCTCGGCGACCTCACGTACGCGTTCGCCGGCCTGCTGCCGCTCGCCGTGACGGTCCGCACGGTCCAGTACAACCCGCAGTTCGTCCAGGCGGTCGGTGCGTCGGAGTCGGTGCTCGTGGCCTCGTTCACCGTCCGCTCGGGCGAGCGCGAGGACACGGCGACCTTCATGGTGCCTGCCGAGCTGCTGCTCGCGGCGTTGCGGAACGCCGAGGGCACCGACTCGCGCTCGGCCGACGAGCGTCGCACCCAGGCCGCCGCGGTCATCGACCTCGAGGCCGCCGTCCAGCGCGTGCCGGTCGAGGTGTCGGTCCGCTTCTCGCCCGTCACGGTCCACCCGCGCGAGGTCATCGGCCTCACCGTCGGTGACGTGCTGCCCCTGAACCACCCGTCGACGAAGCCGCTGGACGTCGTCGTCGACGGTGTTGTGCTTGCCCACGCCGCAGCCGGCAACAACGGTTCCCGGCTCGCCTGCATGGTCGTCACCGTCGAGGAGAAC
>DASVMA010000233.1:0-4035 GCA_036384595.1 Cellulomonas sp.
GTCCGTCCGGCCCGACGAGATCTCTGGAGGTCTGATGTCGACCCCGAACGAGCCGCAGGACCCGTACGCCACCGGCGGCCAGCCCGCGCAGCCTGGCGACGGCGCCGCGCAGCCGCCCGCTGAGCCCACGTTCCCGGCGGCACCACCGTACGGAGCCCCGCCCGCGGAGCCGGCGCAGCCCAGCTACCCCGCAGGCCAGCCCACCTACCCGGGCCAGCCCACCTACCCTGCGGCCCCGCCGTACGGCGCGCCGCCCGTCCAGCCCGGCTTCCCGGCTGGTGCTCAGTACGGCGCGACACCATACCCGGCGGCTCCGCCGTACGGATCAGCGCCGGGGTACGGCGGCGGGTTCGGCTACCCGAAGAACAACCTCGCGGTCTGGTCGATCGTGCTGGCCATCCTCGGCGTCGTCGCGCTGTGCGGTCCGTTCACCGGCATCCCCGCGGTGATCCTCGGCAACAACGCGAAGCGTGCCGTCGCGGCGGGCGAGGCCAACAACGGGAGCCTCGCGACGGCCGGGGTCATCGTCGGCTGGATCGCGATCGGCATCGGGGTGCTCGGCGCGGTGATCGTGTCGATCCTCGTCGCCAGCGCCGGCAGCTGGTCCGACTACGTCAACACCTACCAGGGCACGCGGTAGCGGCAGCTCGGCGATCGTGAGGTTCCCGGCAGCGCAGGTCGACCGTCTGTGGGGCCCTCTCGTCGCCGGCGGCGTCGTGGCCGCCGCCACGGCCTACGTGGCGGTCGTCGACCCGAATGCGCCGGGTCACTACCTCGTGTGCCCGTTCTACCTCCTGACGGGCCGCTACTGCGCGGCGTGCGGAGCGCTGCGTGCGACCCATGACCTCGCGCACGGTGACCTGGTCGGCGCGTGGGGGATGAACCCGCTCTGGGTGGTGGTCGTGCCGCTGCTGGTCATCGCCTGGCTGCGCTGGACCGCCCGATCGTGGGGCGGCCCCGCTGCGGCGAGCGCTGTGCCCGCGTCGCGTCGTGCCATCTGGGTCCCGTGGGTCGTGCTCGCGGTGAGCGTCGGCTTCACGGTCCTGCGCAACGTGCCGGCTCTCGCGCCGTGGCTCGCACCCTGATCGGAGTCTCCCAGGTGCGCCCCGGCGCGAGGGCCGGGAGCCCGTCTGCTCCGCGGTCCGTGCTCGGCGGGTCGCGTCCGAGTCCTGATCGCGTGGTCTGTCCCCCCCGCGGTCGCCTCTACGATGGCGGCAGGGCCGCGGCCGTCACAGGCGCGGCGGCTCGACGACGAGGGGAGTGAGGCACCGATGACCGTGCTGGACGAGATCGTCGCAGGTGTTCGAGAGGATCTGGCGCAGCGCGAGGCCGCGACGCCACTGGCAGCAGTCAAGGAACGCGCGGGCCGCGTGACCGAGGCCAAAGACTGCATCAGTCGGCTGCGGGTCAGCGACGCCGTCACCGTCATCGCGGAGGTCAAGCGGTCCAGCCCGAGTCGGGGGTCGCTCGCGTCGATCGCCGACCCCGCCGCGCTCGCGCTCGAGTACGAGAAGGGCGGCGCTGCCGTCATCTCGGTGCTGACCGAGCAGCGCAAGTTCAACGGGTCGCTCGCCGACCTGGACTCGGTCCGTGGCGCCGTCGACATCCCGGTGCTGCGCAAGGACTTCATCGTCACGCCGTACCAGGTCTGGGAGGCACGGGCACACGGCGCCGACCTCGTCCTGCTCATCGTCGCCGCCCTCGAGCAGACGGTGCTGACGTCGCTCATCGAGCGCGTCCACTCCCTGGGGATGACGGCGCTCGTCGAGGTGCACGACGTCGAGGAGGTCGCCCGGGCGGTCGAGGCAGGCGCCAAGGTCATCGGGGTCAACGCGCGCAACCTCAAGACGCTCGACGTCGACCGCACCACCTTCTCCCGCGTCGCGCCGTCGATCCCCGCGGGGATCGTGCGGATCGCCGAGTCGGGCGTCCGCGGACCGCACGACGTCATGGACTACGCCCGAGCAGGGGCGGACGCCGTCCTCGTCGGCGAGGCGCTCGTCACCGACGAGGCGCCCCGCAAGTCGGTGGCCGACCTGGTCGCAGCCGGGGCGCACCCCTCGTTGCGGGCGGTCCGGCAGTGAGCGGCTCGTCCACCGAGCCCGTCACGACCGCGCTCCAGGACGCGTTGGCGTCGGGGCCGCTGAGCACGCACGCAGGGCCGTACTTCGGCAGCTTCGGCGGCCGGTTCGTGCCCGAGGCGCTCATCGCGGCGCTCGACCAGCTCGAGACCGAGTACCACAAGGCACTCACCGACCCGGCCTTCGGCGCCGAGCTGGCCCGGCTCCACAAGACGTACACAGGCCGACCGAGCCCGCTCACGGAGGTGCCGCGGTTCGCGCAGCACGTGGGAGAGGGCGTCCGCGTCTTCCTCAAGCGCGAGGACCTCAACCACACCGGCTCGCACAAGATCAACAACGTGCTCGGGCAGGCGCTCCTGGTCAAGCGCATGGGCAAGACCCGGGTCATCGCCGAGACCGGCGCGGGCCAGCACGGCGTCGCGACCGCGACCGCCGCTGCGCTCATGGACCTCGAGTGCAC
The DNA here is from genome assembly GCA_036384595.1 of Cellulomonas sp. Classification (GTDB taxonomy): domain Bacteria; phylum Actinomycetota; class Actinomycetes; order Actinomycetales; family Cellulomonadaceae; genus Cellulomonas_A. The sequence continues at coordinate 2,542 of DASVMA010000233.1, forward strand.
GGTGTACATGGGCGAGGAGGACATGCGCCGCCAGGCCCTCAACGTCGCGCGCATGCGGCTGCTCGGGGCCGAGGTCATCCCCGTGACGATCGGCACCCGCACGCTCAAGGACGCCATCAACGAGGCGTTGCGCGACTGGGTCGCGAACGTCGACTCGACGCACTACCTGCTCGGCACCGTCACGGGGCCGCACCCGTTCCCGGAGATGGTCCGCGACTTCCACAAGATCATCGGCGAGGAGGCCAAGGTGCAGCTCGCCGAGGAGATCGGGCGGCTGCCCGATGCCGTCGCGGCGTGCGTCGGCGGCGGCTCGAACGCGATGGGGATCTTCAACGCCTTCCTCGACGATCCAGGCGTGCGGCTGTTCGGCTTCGAGGCGGGCGGTGAGGGCATCGCGTCCGGCCGGCACGCCGCGCGGTTCAGCGGCGGCGCGACGGGCGTGCTGCAGGGCACCAAGTCGTACCTGCTCCAGGACGAGGACGGCCAGACGTTGCCGAGCCACTCGGTCTCGGCCGGGCTCGACTACCCGAGCGTGGGTCCCGAGCACGCGTGGCTCCACGACATCGGCCGTGCGGAGTACCGCCCGGTGACCGACGTCGAGGCGATGGACGCGTTTCAGGTCCTGTGCCGCACCGAGGGCATCATCCCGGCGATCGAGTCGGCGCACGCGCTCGCGGGGGTGATCAAGCTCGGTCCCGAGATCGCGACCTGGTCGGTCCCTGCCGGGCAGGCCCCGGTCATCCTCATCAACCTGTCGGGCCGCGGCGACAAGGACGTGGCGACCGCCGCGAAGTGGTTCGGTCTCATCGACGAGCAGGCTGCGCCGGCGGCCAGCGAAGGGACGCAGCTGTGAGCCCCGTCGACGTCCGGCGGCGCACCGGCGACCTCCTCACCCGGCTCGCGGCCGGGACCGCGGACGCGCCCGGGCGCGCCGCGTTCATCGGCTACCTGCCGCTCGGCTACCCCGACGTCCCCGGGTCGGTCGATGCGGCGCTCGCGATGGTCGACGCCGGCGTGGACATCGTCGAGCTCGGTCTGCCCTACTCGGACCCGGTCATGGACGGTCCGACCATCCAGCACGCCGTCGAGCACGCGCTCGCCGGCGGCGCGCGGGTGCGGCAGATCTTCGGTGCTGTCGAACGGGTGGCTGCATCGGGCGCGCCCGTGCTGGTCATGACGTACTGGAACCCGGTGCTGCGGTACGGCGTCGACGCGTTCGCTCGCGACCTGGCCTCTGCCGGCGGGGCAGGGCTCATCACCCCCGACCTGATCCCCGACGAGGCCGGGGAGTGGATCGCCGCGTCGGAGGCCCACGGGCTCGACCGCGTCTTCCTCGTCGCACCGAGCTCGACCCCGGAACGGCTCGCCTCGACGTCGGCCGCGTCCCGCGGGTTCGTCTACGCGGCGTCGACCATGGGCGTGACGGGTGAGCGCGGCACCGTCGGGACCCACGCCGAGCAGCTGGTCGCCGACACGCGCGCTGCAGGCGCCGAG
>DASVMA010000234.1:0-5974 GCA_036384595.1 Cellulomonas sp.
CGCGCCCGGCGTCATCATCACGGACGGCAAGGCGGAGATCTCCGGGTCGTTCACCCGCGCGACGGCCGCGACGCTGGCCAACCAGCTCAACTTCGGCGCGCTGCCCCTGACGTTCACAGTGCAGAGCGAGCAGACCATCTCGGCGTCGCTCGGGTCTGAGCAGCTCCAGAAGGGCATCATCGCCGGCCTCATCGGTCTGCTGCTCGTCGTCGTCTACTCGCTGCTCCAGTACCGGACCCTCGGCCTGGTCACCGTCGCGTCCCTCGTCATCGCCGGGCTGATCACCTACGGGGTCATCACCGTGCTGTCCTGGACGCAGGGCTACCGGCTCTCGCTCCCCGGCGTCACGGGGTTGATCGTCGCCATCGGTATCACGGCCGACTCGTTCATCGTCTACTTCGAGCGGGTCCGCGACGAGCTGCGTGAGGGCCGCACGCTGGTCGCGGCGATCGAGAAGGGCTGGGAGCGTGCGCGTCGCACGATCCTCGCGTCCGACGCGGTGAACTTCCTCGCCGCCGTGGTCCTGTACTTCCTTGCCGTCGGCGGTGTGCGCGGGTTCGCCTTCACCCTCGGCCTGACGACGATCATCGACCTCGTCGTCGTCTTCTGCTTCACGCACCCGACGCTCGCCCTGCTCGCCAGGACCGAGTTCTTCGGCCACGGGCACCCGGCATCGGGGCTGGACCCGCGCCGGCTGGGCGCTCCGCAGACGCCTCGCTACGTCGGTCGCGGGCGCATCGTGACGGGGCACCCGGCGGGTGCCCCCGAGGGCCTCGCAGCCGACGGCCAGAAGGTTCCGGCCGTCGCGACCGTGGGGTCGTCCTCCGGTCACCAGACCATCGCCGAGCGACGTGCTGCGTCGCGGGCAGCGGCCGCAGCTGCGGCCGCTCCCGCTGAGGGGACCGACCCGGTGCCGCCGGACACGACGAGCGCCACCACCGAGGCGGAGCCCACGTCTGGTCGTACCGAAGGGAACGAGCTCTGATGGCCGTTGGATTCGCCCAGTGGGGCAATGACCTCTACACGGGCCGCCGGTCCTACAACATCGTGGGACGCAAGCGACTCTGGTTCACGATCTCGTTCACGTTGGTCGCCATCTGCGCGATCCTTCTGGTCAAGCCGGGCCTGAACCCGGGCATCGAGTTCCGCGGCGGGTCGGAGTTCGTCATCTCCGGCGTCCCGACGAGCGATCAGAAGCTCGCTGCCGACACCGTCGCGTCCTTCGCCCCTGAGGAGATCCCGCGCGTCTCGACGGTGGGGTCCTCGTCGCTGCGCGTCCAGACCGCGACCCTGAGCAACACCGAGGTCGAGAATGCTGCGGCGGCGCTGGCCGTCGCCTACAACGTCCCGGTCACCCAGGTGACGAGCAACTTCGTCGGCCCGTCGTGGGGCCAGGACGTCTCGTCGAAGGCCATCCGTGGCCTCATCGTCTTCCTCGTCCTCGTGACGCTCGTCCTGACGATCTACTTCCGCAACTGGCGGATGGCCGTCGCGGCGCTGCTCGCGCTCTTCCACGACCTGATCATCACGGTCGGCATCTACGCCGCGGTCGGGTGGGAGGTCACACCGGCAACGGTCATCGGCTTCCTGACGATCCTCGGGTACTCGATCTACGACACGGTCGTGGTCTTCGACAAGGTGCGTGAGAACACCGTCGGAGTCCTCGACCAGTCGCGGTTCACCTACGCCGAGAAGGCCAACCTGGCCGTCAACCAGACCCTCGTGAGATCGATCAACACCTCGGTGGTCGCGCTTCTGCCGGTCAGCGGGATCTTGTTCATCGGGGCATTCGTGCTCGGTGCCGGGACGCTGCGGGACATCGCGCTCGCACTGTTCGTCGGGATGGCGATCGGCGCGTTCTCCTCGATCTTCCTGGCGACCCCGTTCGAGGTGCTCCTGCGCGAGCGCGAGCCGAAGCTCCACGAGCACACCGCGAAGGTCCTGACCAACCGCGCCAAGACCGATGCCGGTGACCAGGTCGGGGCTGCGGCCGTGGGCCGAGCCACCGCTCAGCTTCGCCCCGGCTCGCACCAGGGCAACGCCGCACAGCCGCGACGCCGCAAGTGACCGCGACGACGGACGAGAGCTCGCGGTCGGGCGTGGTCGGCGCCCGCCTGACGGGCGATGAGCTCGTCGCGCGGCTGCACGAGCTCATCCGGGACGTGCCCGACTTCCCGCGCCCGGGCGTGGGGTTCAAGGACATCACCCCGCTGCTCGCAGACGCCGAGGCGTTCGCCGCTGTCGTCGCGGAGATCGCTGCTCGCGTCGAGGGTCCCGTCGACCTGGTCGCCGGGACGGAGGCGCGAGGTTTCATCCTCGCCGCCCCCGTCGCAGTCGCGCTCGGGGCGGGGTTCGTGCCGGTGCGCAAGGCAGGCAAGCTGCCCGGGCCGACGGCCTCGCAGCAGTACGAGCTGGAGTACGGTCACGCGTCGGTCGAGGTGCATCCGTTCACAGTGCCCCGTGGGTCGCGCGTGCTGATCGTCGACGACGTCCTGGCCACCGGTGGCACCGCGGGCGCGACGATCCGGCTCTTCGAGGAGTGCGGGGCCGAGGTGGTCGGCCTGTCGTTCCTGGTCGACCTGCGATTCCTCGGAGGGCGCGCATCACTCGCGGGCCACCGGGTGGAAACCCTGCTTGACGTGCTCTAGAGGGCTGCAGACGTAGACTTTCCCGATCGGGTCTGTGGGGACCCACCGCGGAGGGTGCACGCCTGCACCGATCGCCGCGGCATCTGACAGTCGACGCGGGGAGGTGCGTGCCGTGACCGATGACGTGCGCGCGCCCGAGGTCGACGTCCAGACCGGTTCCACCGAGGCTGTCCCGAGCGGGTCGGCGAACCGAGTGCGCTCCCGGCTGGCGAGATTCGGTTCCCGTGGCACCGCCACCTCACCGGCGCTCGAACCGCTCCTGCTGGCGATCCACTCGAACCATCCGAAGGCTGACCTGTCGGTCGTCGAACAGGCCTACGTCGTCGCCGAGCGCGCGCACCGTGGCCAGCTGCGCAAGAGCGGCGACCCGTACATCACCCACCCGGTCGCCGTTGCGACGATCCTCGCCGAGCTGGGGATGACGCCACCCACGTTGGCGGCAGCTCTGCTCCACGACACGGTCGAGGACACGGACTACTCCCTCGAGCAGCTGCGTGCCGAGTTCGGCCCCGAGATCGCGATGCTGGTCGACGGCGTGACGAAGCTCGACAAGGTCCAGTTCGGGGAGGCCGCCCAGGCGGAGACCGTCCGCAAGATGGTCGTCGCGATGTCCCGCGACATCCGCGTCCTCGTCATCAAGCTCGCCGACCGGCTGCACAACGCTCGCACGTGGAAGTTCGTCGCGTCCGCGTCCGCGGAGAAGAAGGCTCGCGAGACGCTCGAGATCTACGCGCCGCTCGCGCACCGCCTCGGGATGAACACGATCAAGTGGGAGCTCGAGGACCTGTCGTTCGCGACGCTCTACCCCAAGGTCTACGAGGAGATCGTGCACCTCGTGAGCGAGCGGGCGCCTGCTCGTGAGGAGTACCTGGCGGTCGTCCGCGACCAGGTGAGCGCCGACCTGAGGGCCGCCAAGATCAAGGCGACGGTGAGCGGGCGGCCCAAGCACTACTACTCGATCTACCAGAAGATGATCGTGCGCGGCCGCGACTTCACGGACATCTACGACCTCGTGGGCGTCCGGGTCCTGGTGGACTCGGTACGGGACTGCTACGCGGTGCTGGGTGCGCTGCACGCGCGCTGGAACCCGGTGCCGGGCCGGTTCAAGGACTACATCGCGATGCCGAAGTTCAACCTCTACCAGTCGCTGCACACGACGGTCATCGGCCCCGGTGGCAAGCCCGTCGAGATCCAGATCCGCACCCACGACATGCACCGGCGGGCCGAGTACGGCGTCGCCGCGCACTGGAAGTACAAGGAGAACGCGAAGCTCGGCCCGACGACGACGGACTCGAGCGGCAACGACATGACGTGGCTCCGCCAGCTCGTGGACTGGCAGAAGGAGACCGCCGACCCGAGCGAGTTCCTCGACTCGCTGAGGTTCGAGATCGCCGGCGCCGAGGTGTACGTGTTCACGCCCAAGGGTGACGTCATGGCGCTGCCGGCCGGCTCGACGCCCGTCGACTTCGCCTACGCGGTCCACACCGAGGTCGGGCACCGGACGATGGGCGCGCGCGTCAACGGACGTCTCGTGCCTCTCGACTCCACGCTCGAGAACGGCGACGTCGTCGACGTCTTCACGTCGAAGTCAGAGACCGCAGGTCCGAGCCGCGACTGGATGGGCTTCGTCAAGAGTCCGCGGGCGCGCAACAAGATCCGCCAGTGGTTCTCCAAGGAGCGCCGCGAGGAGGCCATCGAGCACGGCAAGGACGCCATCGCGAAGGCGATGCGCAAGCAGAACCTGCCGATCCAGCGCCTGCTGTCCCATGAGGCCCTCGTCGCCCTCGCGCACGAGATGCGGCACGCCGACGTGTCGTCGCTGTACGCGGCGATCGGCGAGGGTCAGGTGTCGGCGGCGACGGTCGTGCAGCGACTCGTGCACTCGATGGGTGGCGAGCCCGGCGCCGAGGAGGACCTCGCCGAGACGACGCTGCCCGGTGTCAGCAAGCGGCGCGTCCGCACCGGGGACTCCGGAGTGATCGTCAAGGGCGTCGACGACGTGTGGGTCAAGCTCGCCAAGTGCTGCACCCCGGTACCCGGCGACGAGATCGTCGGATTCGTGACCCGCGGCGCCGGTGTCAGCGTGCACCGGACCGACTGCGTGAACGTCGGCGCTCTGCGGGCGGAGCCCGAACGGATCGTCGAGGTCGAGTGGACCCAGGGCGGCAGCGGTCTCTTCCTCGTGCAGATCCAGGTCGAGGCGCTCGACCGCAGCCGGCTGCTGTCCGACGTGACGCGCGTCCTCTCGGACCATCACGTGAACATCCTCTCGGCGTCGGTCTCGACCTCCCGCGACCGTGTGGCGCTGTCCCGGTTCGTGTTCGAGATGGCTGAGCCGTCGCACCTCGCCTCGGTCCTCGCCGCGGTGCGCAAGGTCGAGGGCGTGTTTGACGTCTACCGGCTCACGGGGGCCAAGGCCGCCGAGCATCCGGTGATCCGGGCCTGACCGGCCCCCACCCGATCGGTCTCGACAGGATCGACGTCGGCCCGCGCGATGTCGGCCCGCGCCTCCCGGGCCTGCTCGATCCGGGCCGCGAGTCCCTGCCGCCTCGCGACTCGGGCCAGGGTGGCTCGGGCGTCCCGCACACCGGCGTACCCGCCGAGCGCGTCGATCGTGCGGAGCGCTGCCGCAGCATCGAACCCCGCGTCGCCAAGCGACCCGAGCAGCTTCTGCGCCTGGTCGGCCGGGAACCAGCGCGCGATGTCGAGGCCGGTGCGCTGGACCGACGTCGCGCGGACAGCCCCCAGCGACACGACGTCCGTGTCGGTGAGCTCGCACTCGTGCGTCGTCCTGCCCGGATGGGGATCGGGACGACGAACGCGGGGGCCGACCAGCACGGCGACCCGCTGGGGCTCGTGAGCGCCCGTGTGGACCCAGACGGCCGCCTGGCGCCCGACGACGCACCGTGCGGGGACGAGGGGCGCCAGTGAGGCGAGCCGGAGCTCTGGCGTTGCCGCGACGTCCGCGGGGATCGTCAGGTCGCCGCGGACGACGAGGGTGATGCCGTCTCGCAGCATCGCCCGATGCGCGACGGCGCCGAGCAGGTCCGGGAGGACACGATCAGGTGCCTCGGCGTTCGAGGGGCGGGGCAGCCATGGGCGCGCGTGCATCCATCCAGCATCGCCGCGCCGAGGCCGCTGAGCGCCGCGCAACCCCGATCTGTGGACAGCCGCCCCTCCGCACGAGGTCAGACCTGACGCTGCTCCGACCCAGGAAGGCCGGAGCGGGGAGCTCGTGCCCCCGACGTCACTGCGTCGGGGGCACGAGCCATCGATCAGCCGCGGGCATCCCGGGCGGCCCGCTGAACCTGCTCGAGCCACGACCG
>DASVMA010000235.1:0-3436 GCA_036384595.1 Cellulomonas sp.
CGCCCGACGCGCGGTCGCCGGATGGCTCGAGGGCGTCGAGCCGGGCGTGACGGTCGACCTCGACGCCGCGCAGACCGCCGAGCTCCTGGGCTTCGTGGGCGTCCGCGTGCTCGAGGCTGTCCCGGTCGGGTCCGCCGACGAGGCAGTCGCTGCGGCCCGCCGCCTCGGCTGGCCGGTCGCGCTGAAGACCACCGTCTCGGCCCTGCGGCACCGGGCCGACCTGGGCGGCGTCCGGCTCGACGTGCACGACGAGGCCGAGATGCGTGCCGACGTCGTCCAGGTCCTCGACCTGGCCGCGTCCCACGTCCCCGCGCCGGGACGCGCGCCGCTCGAGGTGCAGTCGATGGCCCCGCACGGAGCCGCCTGCGTCGTCCGGACCGCGGAGGACCCCCTCATCGGTCCCGTGCTCAGCTTCGGGCTCGCGGGTGACGCGTCCGACCTCCTCGGCGACATCAGCTACGCGGTGCCGCCCCTCACCGACGTCGACGTGGCCGAGCTCGTCAGGACGGCCCGCGCCGCACCGCGGCTCTTCGGCTACCGAGGCCTGCCACCGCTCGACGTCGCCGCGCTCGAGGACGTCATCGCTCGCGTGTCGGTGCTCGCCGACGACCTGCCCGAGCTGCGCAGCCTCGAGCTCAACCCGGTGGTCGTCGCCGAGCGTGGCGCTGTGCTGCTCGGCGCGCATGCCCAGCTCGCCCAGGCCGACCGCGCCGACGGGTCGCGCCGGGCCCTGCCGTCGTGAGGCTGATCGGCCGCGGCGCCGGTCCGGACCGCCCCGACAGGCCCGCACGAGCCGAGGCCCGTCGCCGAGGTGGAAGGATGGAGGCCGTGCCAGCAGCGTTCACCGATCTCCGTCATGACCTCCACCGTGCGGGCTACTACCCCGAGCTGGTCGCCGACGTCCTCGACGTCGCCCTCGCGGACGAGGAGCTCGTCGCGTACCTCGTGCTCCCCGAGACGACGTTCGACGAGGCCGAGGTCCGTCGCCACGTCACCGTGCTCGTCCTCACCCCGACGCGCCTGGTCGTCACCCACGTCGACGACCACCCGGCGGACAGCGAGAACCCGTCCGCGAGCGCGTCGGCCACGACGGAGTCCGTCCCGGTCGCCGAGCTGCGGTCGGTCGCGCTCACGCACGTCATCGACTCGCCCGAGAAGCACCGGGCCGGCGACGCCGCGTCCGAGATCACGCTGGCCATCGGGTGGGGCGCGGTCTCGCGGATCGACCTCGAACCCGTCGCGTGCCCCGACCCCGCGTGCGAGGCGGACCACGGCCTGACCGGGACGCTCACGCCGGACGATGTCGTCGTGCGGGTCAGCGCCGTGGCCGAGGGTGCTGCCGCGGTCCGAGCCGCGACGGCCTTCGCGCGTCGCCTCAACGCTGCAGCCCGAGGACGATGAACGCCTCCGCCATGGCCTCGGCCCGCGGCAGCGGCCCGGCGACCCTCGCGTCTGCCGGCTTCGTCCTCCCGGACTACGACCGCTCGATCGGCCTGATCCTGCCTGCCGTCGCCGACGCGATCGGCGCCCGCGACGTCCCCGGGGGACCCGCGGCCCGCGCCGCGCTCGGCCTGGCGACGACCCAACGCGCGTGTGTCGTGCTCGTCGACGGTCTCGGTCTGCTCAACCTGTCCGAGCGCGCGAGCCAGGCGCCGTTCCTGCGCTCGCTGCTCGACGGCGGCACCGACCTGTGCTCGGGCTACCCGTCGACGACGGCCGCCTCGATGGGCATGTTCGGCACCGGCAGGGCACCGGGCCGCACCGGGATGGTCGGCTACACCGCGCGGAACCCCGTCACAGGCGCCCTCGCGAACCTGGTCTCGTGGGACGGGGCAGGCTCGCCGCGCGAGTGGCAGCGCGAGCCCACGCTGTTCGAGCAGGTCGAGGCCGCGGGCATCCCGGTCACGAGCGTCGGGCCGCGGAAGTTCGCGGGCTCCGGCCTGACCGAGGCGGCGCTCCGAGGCGGCTCGTACCGGGCCGCGGAGTCGCTGCCCGACCGCGTGGACGTCGCCCTGTTCGAGCTCATGGGCCCGGCCCTGGTCTACCTCTACTGGGGAGAGATCGACAAGATCGGGCACCACCACGGCTGGGGCTCGCGCCAGTGGGGCAACGAGCTGGCCACGCTCGACCGCGAGCTCGCGCGGCTCGCCCGGTCCCTGCCGCGCGGCACGACCCTCGTCGTCACGGCTGACCACGGCATGGTCGACGTCGACCGCTCGCAGCGCTGGGACGTGGCGCAGACCGCCGCCCTCAAGGAGGGCGTCGAGCTCGTCGCCGGCGAACCCCGCGCGCTGCACCTGCACGTCCCCGCCGGGCCGGGCACGGGGGAGCGGTCCCAGGCCGTCGCCCGTCGATGGGCCGCCACGCTCGGCGCCGCGGCAGTCGTCGCCGTCGGTGACGACGCGGTCGCCGACGGCTGGTTCGGGCCGGTCGCCGAGCACGTCCGCCCGATGATCGGCGACGTCGTCGTCGCGATGACCGGCCGCGCGACCGTCGTCGACTCCCGCACGCAGTCCCGCATGTCGCTCGATCTCGTCGGGGTGCACGGCTCGCTGACACCCCACGAGCTGACCGTGCCCCTCCTGACCGTGCAGTCCTGAGCAGAAGGTGACGTTCGGTGGCTGAGCTGGTGTTCTTCTCCGGCACGATGGACTCGGGCAAGTCGACACTCGCCCTCCAGATGCACCACAATCACGCCGCGCGCGACCGCGACGGCCTGCTGTACACCCGGAACGACCGTGCCGGGGTGGCGCGGCTGTCGTCGCGCCTCGGCCTGAGCGTCGGCGCGAACGAGGTGACGGACAGCACCGACTTCTGGGCGGAGGTCGTGGCGCTGCGCACCCGCGGCCGGTCCGTCGACTACCTGATCTGCGACGAGGCCCAGTTCTACTCCGCCACGCAGATCGACCAGCTCGCGCGCGTCGTCGACGACCTGGGCGCCGACGTGTTCGCGTTCGGGATCTCGACCGACTTCCGCACCCACCTCTTCCCCGGGTCCGAGCGCCTCGTCGAGATCGCTGACCGCGTCGAGGAGCTCCAGGTGCGGGCGCTGTGCTGGTGCGGGGCGCGTGCGACGCACAACGAGCGCACCGTGGCCGGCATCATGGTCGTCGAGGGTGCGCAGGTCGTCGTCGGGGACGTCCAGGCAGACGAGGACACCGTCGGGTACGAGGTGCTGTGCCGCCGCCACCACATGCGTCGCATGACGGCGGGCACCGCGCGCGCGGCCGCGCCGTCCCCGCAGACCTTGGGTCTGCTGCCGGACGGTGGGACCGCAGTCGCTGATCGGTGAGGGCGCAAGCCCCCGACGTCACTCGGGCTTGGCGCCGAACACGATCTCGTCCCAGCTCGGCACCTTCGCACGCGCCTTGCGCGGCCGGGCACGCTCGGGCACGGGGGTCTCGTCTGCGGCGGGCGCGGCGGTGTCATCGCCGGC
>DASVMA010000236.1:0-10344 GCA_036384595.1 Cellulomonas sp.
CCCCGACGAGCCGTCGGTCCCGCGGTGCGCGTCCCGCCCCAGCACGGCCTGCCGCGGCGCGAGTGCCGCGCCCGGCTCCGGCCCGGCTCGACGGTCCGGCACCCGAGCCCCTCGAGGTCCTGCGTCGGGTCTTCGGCTACGACGCGTTCCGCGGCGACCAGGCCGAGATCATCGACACGGTCGTGGCAGGCGGCGACGCTCTCGTCCTCATGCCGACCGGTGGCGGCAAGTCCCTGTGCTACCAGGTCCCCGCACTCGTGCGACCCGGTACCGGCGTCGTCGTCTCGCCGCTCATCGCCCTCATGCAGGACCAGGTCGACGCGCTCTCGGCCCTCGGCGTGCGGGCCGGGTTCCTCAACTCCACCCAGGACTTCACCGAGCGCCGCCGGGTCGAGTCGGCGTTCCTGGCCGGCGAGCTCGACCTGCTGTACCTCGCCCCCGAGCGGCTGCGCGTCCCCGAGACGCTCGACCTGCTCGGCCGCGGCGAGATCGCCCTGTTCGCGATCGACGAGGCGCACTGCGTGTCGCAGTGGGGCCACGACTTCCGGCCCGACTACCTGCGCCTCTCGGTGCTCCACGAGCAGTGGCCGGACGTCCCCCGCATCGCCCTGACGGCGACCGCGACCGACGCGACCCACGCCGAGATCGCCGAGCGCCTCCAGCTGACGGGTGCCCGGCACTTCGTCGCGAGCTTCGACCGCCCCAACATCCAGTACCGGATCGCCCCCAAGAACACCCCCCGCGCGCAGCTGCTCGACCTGCTGACCACCGAGCACCCAGGCGACGCCGGCATCGTCTACTGCCTGTCCCGGGCGTCGGTCGAGCAGACCGCGCAGTACCTGTGCGACCACCAGATCCCCGCGCTGCCGTACCACGCGGGCCTCGACGCGCGCGTGCGCGCCACGAACCAGTCCCGGTTCCTGCGGGAGGACGGGCTCGTCATGGTCGCGACGATCGCGTTCGGCATGGGTATCGACAAGCCCGACGTGCGGTTCGTGGCGCACCTCGACCTGCCCAAGTCGGTCGAGGGGTACTACCAGGAGACCGGCCGGGCCGGTCGCGACGGGCTGCCGTCGACCGCCTGGCTCGCGTACGGGCTGCAGGACGTCGTGCAGCAGCGCCGCATGATCGACACGTCCGACGGCGACGCCGCGCACCGGCGCAGGCTCGGCGCGCACCTGGACGCGATGCTCGCGCTGTGCGAGACGGTCACGTGCCGCCGCGTGCAGCTCCTCGCCTACTTCGGTCAGGCCAGCACGGCGTGCGGCAACTGCGACACGTGCCTCGCACCGCCCGAGTCCTGGGACGGCACGGTCGCCGCGCAGAAGCTGCTCTCGACGGTCCTGCGGCTCGAGCGCGAGCGCGGGCAGCGGTACGGGGCCGGCCACCTGGTCGACATCCTGCTGGGCAAGGCGACGCCGCGCGTCACGCAGCTCGGGCACGCGACGCTGAGCACGTTCGGGCTCGGCACCGACCTCGCCGATGGCGAGTGGCGCGGGGTCGTGCGGCAGCTGCTCGCACAGGGCCTGCTCGGCGTCGACGCCGACGGCTACGGCACGCTGCGGCTGACTCCCGCGAGCGCCGAGGTCCTCTCGGGTGACCGCACCGTGCTGCTGCGCCACGAGGCCCCGAAGGCTCCGCGACCCGCCCGTGCGGCCCGGACCTCACGACGCGGCGGCGCCCCGGCAGCCGTCGTGGGCCTCGACCAGGGCGCTGCGGCGATCTTCGAACGGCTGCGCGCGTGGCGGGCCGCGACCGCGAAGGAGCAGGGCGTCCCGGCGTACGTCGTCTTCCACGACGCGACCCTGCGGGAGATCGCGACGCGCGTGCCGGCGACGATCGACGAGCTCGGCACCGTCACCGGTGTCGGCGTGACGAAGCGCGACAAGTACGGCCCGGACATCCTGGCGGCCCTCGCGGGCTGACCCGGCCGTGCCGACGGCCGCACCCGATCCCGTGATCAGGTGCGGCCGTCGGTGGAACCACGCTCAGCGGGTTGCTCGCTCCCTGCGGTCCGCGCGGTCCGGGCCGGCCAGGCGTCCGGGCTCGGCCGGGTGTCGGCCACCTCCGCGCGGCGAGCGGCCTGGGTTCACCAGGTCGAGTCGCCCCGGATGACGACGTCGGACCCGCCGTCGATGAAGACGATCTGCCCGCACACGTGCGTGTTCTCGTCGCTGATGAGCCAGGCGTGCAGGCGCGCCACGGCCTCGGGACCGATGAACCCGTGCAGCGGCATCGGGACCTGCGTGGCGAGCGCCGCGCGGGCCTCCTCGGTCGAGAGCATGCCCTCCGTCATCGGGGTGACGACGATGCCCGGACCGACGCCGTTGAGCGGGATGCCGGCCCCGGCCCACTCGGGCGTGGCTGCCACGCGCCGCATCCAGCGGCTGAGCGCGTTCTTGGAGCTGCCGTAGATCAGCGCGCCCTGGTCGGCCTTGATGAGCTCCTCGCAGCGCAGCAGTGCGCCGGCCTCGTCACCCACGAGCGCCAGACCGACGAGCTCGGTGTCGTTCGGCATGAGGCTCGCCATGGAGCTCGTGAGAGAGGCGTGCGGCGCCGGGGACCCGAGCAGCAGCGGACGGAGGCCTTCGAGCGTCGCTACGGCGCCGAAGTAGTTGACGGCGATCGTGGCGGGGCTCTCGTGGGCGAGCCCCGCATTGGCGATCACGGCATCGATCGTGCCGCCGCTGAGCGCCCGGACCTGCTCGACGAGATCGGTCCGGCCCTGGGGGGTCGTGAGGTCGACGGTGACGTCGGCGTCGCGGATGTCGACGCCGATCACCCGGTCTCCGCGCTGCTCGAGAAGCTCCTTGGTCGCGCGGCCGATGCCTGACGCGGATCCTGTGACGACGACGGTTCGCATGAACGACTCCTCGCACCTGGGGCCCGGCGCCAGTGCCGGACCCTCACAGGTCTCACGCTATGGACGCACCGCTCAGGGCTGCGCGTGACCTTCGTCCGTGGCGTCGACCCGCGCGACCGCGTCGTCGAGAGCAGCGAGGTACGGGTTCAGCGGTCGACGCGTGCGCTACCGCCGCCTGCAAGCTTGAGCACCTCGGCCTTGGTCGCCATCGTGGTGTCGCCCGGTGTCGTCATCGCGAGCGCTCCGTGCGCGGCGCCGTACTCGACAGCGGTCTGCAACGACTGACCGTCGAGCAGGCCGAAGATGAGGCCCGAGGCGAAGGAGTCGCCGCCGCCGACCCGGTCCATGATCTCCAGGCGCTCCCGGTGGTTCGACTGCACAACGCCAGTCTCACGGGACCAGGCGATGGCGCCCCAGTCGTTGATGCTGGCGGAGTGCACGGTGCGCATCGTGGTGCCGATGACCGCGAAGTTCGGGTAGGCGTCCGCGGCCTTCTCGATCATGGCGGCGAACGTCCCCACCTCCAGTGCGGAGAGGTTCGCGTCGACACCCTCGACCTCGAAGCCGAGGCTCGCGGTGAAGTCCTCCTCGTTGCCGATCATGACATCGATGGACTTCGCGATCTCGCGGTTGACCTCCTGCGCCTTGGCCTGGCCGCCGATGGACTTCCAGAGGCTGGGCCGGTAGTTGAGGTCGTAGGACACGACGGTGCCGTACTTCTTCGCCACGGTGACCGCCTCAAGGACGGTCTCCGCGGTGGACTCGCTGAGGGCGGCGAAGATGCCACCCGTGTGCAACCACCGCACCCCCAGCTCGCCGAAGAGGTGCTCCCAGTCGACGTCGCCCGGCTTCATCTGGGATGCGGCGGTGTTGCCCCGGTCGGAGACGCCGACCGCACCGCGCACACCGAAGCCACGCTCGGTGAAGTTGAGCCCGTTGCGCACGTCGCGACCGATGCCGTCGTAGGGGACCCATCGGATGAAGGCGGTGTCCAGCCCGCCGGTGAGGATGAAGTCCTCGACGAGCCGCCCGATCTCGTTGTCCGCGAGCGCTGTCACGACCGCACCGCGCAGCCCGAAGGCGCGGCGCAGGCCGCGGGCCACGTTGTACTCCCCGCCGCCCTCCCACGCGCGGAAGGACCGTGCCGTGCGGATGCGTCCCTCGCCCGGGTCCAGGCGCAGCATCACCTCGCCGAGGGACACCACGTCGTAGCGGCACTCCGACGCAGGTCGGATGGTCAGGTCAGCCATGGTCAGGCTCCTTCGTCTCTTCCAGCGGGCGGGCGTGGTCAGGACTGGGTGGCGAGGGCCACAGCGTCGGCAGTGAGCTGTGCGATGCCGTCGAAGTCCCCGGCTCGCACGCGGTCACGCGGAACCATCCACGAGCCGCCGACTGCGGCGACGCACGGCAGGCTCAGGTAGTCCTCCAGGTTCTTGGGCCCGACGCCGCCCGTCGGCACGAACGAGACCCCGACGAAGGGCGCCGCGAGCGCCGCGATCGCGGCAGCGCCACCCGACGTCCCGGCCGGGAAGAACTTGACGGTCGTCAGGCCGAGCTCGAGGGCCGCCTGGATCTCCGTCGC
Source organism: Cellulomonas sp. (assembly GCA_036384595.1). Lineage (GTDB taxonomy): Bacteria > Actinomycetota > Actinomycetes > Actinomycetales > Cellulomonadaceae > Cellulomonas_A. Next base: position 4,446 of record DASVMA010000236.1, read on the forward strand.
GGTCACGGCGCCGGGCAGGGCCAGCACGCCGTGCTCGCGGCACCGCTCGACGACGGCTCGACTCAGACCGGGCGAGACGATGTAGCTCGCACCCGCGGCGACCGCCTGGTCCACCTGCTCGGGCGTGAGGACCGTGCCCGCGCCGACGAGGATGTCACCGCGGTCCGCCATCGCCCGGATCGCGTCGCGGGCGGCTGCCGTCCGGAAGGTGACCTCGGCGACCGGCAACCCGCCGGCCACCAGGGCGCCGGCCAAGGCGCCGGCATCGGCGGCGTCGTCGAGCACGACAACCGGGACGATCCGTGCTGCGCGCAGGGCTGCCAGTGTCTCCATGGGGTCATCCGTTCCGCTAGACGAAATGCATGTGTCGCGCTCCGGAATCAGGGTCTCATACTTGTCCCCCGATCGCGACCACGACGGACGGGTGCCGCACCGCCCGCGGGATGAGCGACCGGCTGCTGACGGGGGGAGGGGTCAGCCGGGCATGTGCCCGACCGTCGGCAGGCTCACACCTACCGGCAGCAGGGGCGGCAGCACCGTCTGCATCCGACCGTGCAGCCACGCGATGCGGTCGGGGGTCATCCGGTCAGCCGGCGCGGTGATGGAGACGGCCGCGATCGCCGAACCTGAGCGGAGCAAAGGCACGGCGACGCAGCTGATCCCGAGCTCGTTCTCCTGCTCCTCGGTCGCGAAGCCGGACGCTCGAGCGCGTTCGAGAATCGACCAGACGTGGTCGAGGTCGACCGTCGTCGTGTCGCCGGCAGCCCGGACATAGCCAGCCAGGACGGCCCGGTCCGTGCCGCGGTACGCGAGCAGCGCCCGGCCCAGCGCGGTACTCACCGCGGCACCGCGTCGCCCGACGGCTGACCACACCCGCACCGACCGCTCGGGCTCGACCTTGTCCAGGTAGACCACGTGGGTGCCGCTGAGCACCCCGAGGTGCACGAGCTCGTCCGTGGCCCCGGACAGCGCGACCAGTGCATGGTGCAGCAGCACGGGCAGGTTCTCGTCGCTGAAGTAGGTGTCGGCGAGCTCGGTCGCGGACGGCCCGAGCAGGTAGTCTCCGGTCTCCTGCTCCTGGGACACGAAGCCGCGGAAGCGCAAGGCCGCGAGCGCGCGGTGGACGGTCGTCTTGTTCAGGCCGAGCGAGGTCGCCAGCTCGGCGAGGCTCATCCCGTGCGCCCCTGCCCGGGCGAGCGCCTGCAGCACGAGGAGGGCCCGGTCGACGCTCTCCACCGGCGACGTCGCCTCGCGCGCTGGATCGGTCATGGGCGCTGCCTCCTTCGGGCGGGCCGCGCCCGCGTGCGGGGCTCGACGTCGTCGTCCCACAGGGTAGAGGCCGGGCGGGGCTCGCAGAGCGAACCGCCGCGCAGCCCGGCAGGCCGGCCTAGCGAGCCATCCAGCCGCCGTCCACGGCGAGCACCTGACCGTGGACGTAGGCGGAGGCCTGCGACGCGAGGCTCAGGAGCTCGACGTGCTGCCGACGGGCCGACGGGCCGACGTCAGTCGTTCACGCGCCGACGCGGACGAGGGCGGCGTCGAGAGCGGCGAGGTACGCCGTCAGCCCCTCGTGACGCACGCTGTGCCCGACGCCGGGGATCGGGACGTGCACGAGCAGGTCTCCGAGCAGTGCCGCCGCCCGCTCCACATGGGCAGCGCCCACGACGGAGCCCTTGGCCTGGTCGCCCGTCACGACCGTCACCGGGCAGGTGAGGCCCGCGAGCGCCTCGACCCAGTCGCGACCGTGCCAGTCGTGCGCGATGCGCCCGAGCCTCTGGTCGACCTGCGTCTTGGAGCGGGCCCAGGTCACCTTCTCGTCGTCGGGCCAGGTCGGGTTCTCGCGACGCGCCCACCGTTCGAGCTCGTCCGCCGGGACCCCGGCGAACATGGAGAGCCAGCCCCGCAGGAACTCCGGCGCGCTGCCGGGCGTCGGCGGGCCCGTGACCCACGCCGGGTCCTCGAGCACGAGTCCGGCGACCAGCCCCGGCTCGGTGAGGGCAAGCTCCTCGGCGACGAGCCCGCCAAGCGAGTGGCCCACGACGAGCGCTGGCTGCCCGACGATCGTGCGGAGCACCTCGGCGGCATCGGAGGCGAGCGCGCCGATCGAGAACGGCCCGGCACCGAGCGGTGTGCGTCCGTGGCCCCGCGCGTCGACCGCGACGACCGGTCGGCCACCCACGAGGTGGCGCACGACCGAGCCCCAGCACTCCGCCGAGTCGGTCACGCCGTGCAGCAGCAGGACGGGCGCACCGGCCCCGCCGCCCCACCGGATGAAGGCGATCTCACGACCGTCCGGCGCGACGACCACGTCGGCGACCGCGTCGACCGGGACCGCGCTCATCGGACCGTCCCGTCGACAGCGAACGGCTCGATGGCCGCGAGCTCGTCGGCGGTCAGCGGGGGTGCGGCGAGCGCCGCGACGTTGTTCTCGAGCTGGGCGACGCTCGAGGCGCCGATGAGCGCCGACGTCACGCGCGGGTCGCGGAGCAGCCACGACAGCGCGAGCTGCGCGAGGCTCTGGCCCCGGCCGGCCGCGACCTCGTTCAAGGCACGTGCCCGCGTCAGGTACGTCTCGCTGATCTTGTCCGGCCGCAGGAAGTGCCCGACCGCGGCCCGCGAACCCGCCGGGACCTCTCCCGACAGGTACCGGTCGGTCAGCAGCCCCTGCGCGAGCGGCGAGAACACGATCATGCCGATCCCGAGGTCGCCGACGACGTCGAGCAGGCTCTCGCCAGCAGGCCCGCCGAAGCCGGGGCCCTCCACGTGCCGGTTGAACATCGAGTAGCTCGGCTGGTGGATCAGCAGGGGGGTGCCGAGCTCGGCCAGGACGCGCCGGGCCTCACGGGTCTGGGCCGGGGAGTAGTTCGAGATGCCGGCGTACAGCGCGCGCCCGCTCGTCACGGCGGTGTGCAGCGCGCCCATCGTCTCCTCGATCGGCACCGACGGGTCGGGCCGGTGGGAGTAGAAGATGTCGACGTAGTCGAGGCCGAGCCGCGCGAGCGACTGGTCGAGGGACGACAGCAGGTACTTGCGCGAACCACCGTCACCGTACGGACCGGGCCACATGTCGTAGCCGGCCTTCGAGGAGATGACGAGCTCGTCGCGGTACGGGCGCAGGTCCTGGGCGAACAGCCGACCGAAGTTCTCCTCGGCGGACCCGTACGGCGGGCCGTAGTTGTTCGCGAGGTCGAAGTGCGTGACGCCGAGGTCGAACGCGCGCCGCAGGATCGCGCGCTGCGTGGCCGCCGGCGACGTGTCGCCGAAGTTGTGCCAGAGCCCGAGGGACAGGGCCGGCAGGTCGAGACCGCTGCGGCCCGCGCGGCGGAAGGTCATCGCGGCGTAGCGGTCGTCGCTCGCGCGGTACAGGTCGTCAGACATGCCCAAACACTACGTCGGGTCCCCAAGCCGGGTCGGTCGTCATCGGTGGGAGGATCACCCGGTGCTGCACATCGTCTTCTTCGAGCCGCGGATCCCCGGCAACACCGGCAGTGCGATCCGGCTCGCGGCGGCGACCGGCGCGACCCTCCACCTCGTCGAGCCGCTCGGCTTCGACCTGTCCGAGCCCAAGCTGCGGCGCGCGGGGCTCGACTACCACGACCTCGCGCACGTCGTCGTGCACCCGACGCTCGAGGCAGCCCTCGCGGCGTTCCCGGGCGTGCGTGTGTTCGCGTTCACGACCCAGGCGGCGACGCGGTTCTCGGACGTCACCTACCGCGCCGACGACGCGCTGCTGTTCGGCCCCGAGCCGACCGGGCTGCCCGACGACGTGCTCGCCCACCCCCGCATCACCGACCGCGTCCGGATCCCGATGCTCACGGGCCGGCGCTCGCTCAACCTGACGAACGCGGCGTCGATCGCGACCTACGAGGCGTGGCGCCAGCTGGGGTATCCCGGTACCGACTGACGTCCGGGTCGGTCAGAAGATCGCGCGGAACAACGTGAGGATGTCGGACTCCGAGACGGGCCGCGGGTTGCCCGCACGGCAGATGTCCGCGTAGGCGGCCGCCGCAAGCGCCGGCAGGTCGGCCTCGACGACCTGGATGTCGCGCAGCCGGCTGGGGACGCCGAGCGAGTGTCCGAGCGCCGCGACCGCGTCGACGGCCGCCTGGCGTGCCTGCACGAGGGGCAGGTCGGCTGTGTGGGGCACACCCATGGCCTTGGCGATGTCGCGGAGCTTGGAGCCCGTGTACCCGCCGTTGAAGGCCATGACGTGCGGCAGGAGGACCCCGTTGGCGATGCCGTGCGGGGTGCCGTAGAACGCGCCGAGCGGGTGCGCCATGGCGTGCACGAGGCCGAGGCCGACGTTCGAGAACCCCATGCCCGCCATGTACTGGCCGAGGGCCATCTTCTCGACGGCCACGGCGTCGCCGCGCGCCGCGGCAGGGAGTGCCGCCGCGATGATCTCGATAGCCTTGAGCTGCAGGACGTCCGTGAGCTCCCACGCGTCGAGCGTGGTGTAGCCCTCGATCGCGTGCGTGAGCGCGTCCATCCCGGTCGCGACCCGCAGGCTGCGCGGCATGCCGTCCATGAGGTCGGGATCGATGATCGCGACGAGCGGGATGTCGTGGGGGTCGACGCACACGAACTTGCGCTGCTGTGCGGTGTCGGTCAGCACGTAGTTGATGGTGACCTCGGACGCGGTGCCGGCGGTCGTGGCGACTGCGAGGATCGGGACGCTGGGGTTCTTGGTGGCGGCCTCGCCCTCGAGGCTGCGGACGTCGGCGAACTCGGGGTTGGCCGCGATGATGCCGATCGCCTTGCACGCGTCCTGTGGCGAGCCGCCGCCGATGCCGACGAGGCAGTCCGCGCCCGCAGCGACGAACGCTGCCACCCCGGCCTGGACGTTCTCGATGGTCGGGTTGGCGGACACGTCGTCGAACACCGAGTAGGCGAAGCCTGCGGCGTCGAGGTGGTCGGTGACGCGCCGGGCGATGCCGTTGCGGGCGAGGGTGGGGTCGGTGACGACGAGCGCCTTGGTGTAGCCCTTGCCGATCAGCTCGCCAGGGATGTTCGCCACGGCGCCGCGACCGAACCACGCGGTCTGGTTGAGGATCATCCGATGGGCCATGGCGCAACTCCTAGGACGGCCCCGCTCGCAGGGCACTGTGTGCAGGGCCCGGGCACCCGCGTGAGCCGGGGGCCACCGGGGATTGCTCCTCCGAGCGTCCCGCGCCGTGCTCGCGCGACGTCAGGACATTCGTCCCGGATCAGCGGGAAACCGGGCCGAACCGGTCAGCTCGAGACCGGCCCGGGCTGGCACGTGACGCAGGACACGCACCTGAGCAGGGCCAATCTCCTCGAGAACAGTTGCCTCACGCAACCGTTCTGGTAAGTTGCCTGTAGCAACCATGCATTCGTCGGCGCGACCTTCGCACCACCGCGGCCGCGCCACGACATGCACGCCCGCCGCCGCAGCCGGGCCCGACCCACCCCGCTGACGAGCCCGCCGACGAGCCCGCTGAAGAGAACGAGAGCACCGTGTCCGCACCCACCGTCACACCCGACACCGACCGCCCCGAGGGGGGCACCGCGCAAGAGCCCGCCCCCATGTCGCACCGCGAGATGCTCGAGGCGCTCTCCGGGATCCTCATGGGCCTCTTCGTGTCGATCCTCGCGACGAGCGTCGTGTCGAGCTCGCTCCCCCGCATCGTCAGCGACCTGCACGGCTCGCAGTCGTCGTTCACCTGGGTCGTCGTCGCGACGCTCCTCACCACGACCGTCTCCACACCGATCTGGGGCAAGCTCGCGGACCTCGTCGACCGCAAGAACCTCATCCAGCTCGCGCTGATCATCACGGTCCTGTCGTCCGCGGCGGCCGGCCTCTCGCACAACGTCGAGATGCTCATTACCATGCGGGCGTTCCAGGGCATCGGCGCCGGCGGCCTGTTCACGCTGGTGC
>DASVMA010000237.1:0-23533 GCA_036384595.1 Cellulomonas sp.
CTCGGTGCCGCCGCGGCCCGCACGCTCGCCGCGACGGGCGCCACCTCGGTCGTCGTGCTCGAGGCGTCCGCGTCGAGCGGCGAAGCCCGGCCCGAGGCGTACGTCGCCGCGCTCGCCGGTCTCGTGCGCGACCGCTCCGCCGACCTGCTGCTCGTGGGTGCGACCGTCAGTGGCTGGGAGGTCGCGGCCCGGGTCGCGGCGCTCCTCGACAGCGCGCTGGTCAGCGAGGCGAGCGTCGTCACGTCGCTGCCCGACGGCGCGTGGCAGGCCGAGCGGGTCATGTACGCGGGCGGTGCCGTGCAGACCGAGACATGGTCCGGGACGGCCGTGGTGACGGTCGCTGCGGGACGTGCCGTCGCTGCTGCCGCACCGGGCAGCGCGAGCCCCGTCGAGGTGGTCGCGGTCGACGTCGACACGCGGGTCCGGGTGGTCTCGCGGACGGCACGGGTGCGTGCGGGGGTCGACCTCGCGAGCGCGGCCCGGGTCGTGTGCGTCGGGATGGGGCTCGCGGAACCCGGCGACCTCGCGCTCGCCGGTGACCTGGCCGACGCGCTCGACGCCGAGCTGGCCTGCACGCGTCCCGTCGCCGAGGACCGCGGGCTGCTGCCGACCGAGCGGTACATCGGGATCTCGGGCGCCCACGTGCACCCCGACCTCTACGTCGGACTCGGCGTCTCGGGTCAGGTCCAGCACACGGTCGGGTTCAGGGACGCGAAGGTCGTCGTCGGCATCAACACGAGCCCCACCGCCCCGCTGTTCGCGGTGTGCGACTACGCGGTCGTGGGTGACGCCCACGAGATCGTGCCGCTGCTCGCTGCGGCCGTCCGCGCGCGGCGCTGAGGGGCGGGGGCATGAGCGAGGACTCGGACGCCGTCGACGTCATCGTCGTCGGTGCGGGGCCGGCCGGGATCGCGTGCGCCTATCGGCTTGCGCTCGCGGGCCGGTCGGTGGTGCTGGTCGAGCGCGGCACGACCGTGGGCTCGAAGAACGTCAGCGGCGGACGCCTCTACACATACGCGCTCGAGGCGGTCGAGGCAGGTCTGACCCGCGAGGCGCCGTTCGAGCGTGCGGTCGTGCGCGAGCAGATCGTGATGATGGACGACGACCGCTCGATGACCGTCTCGCTCGCGGGTCCGCCCGCGGCCGCCGACGACCTGCCGGCGTCGGTCACGGTCCTGCGCTCACGCTTCGACGCGTGGTTCGCGGACCGGGCCGAGGCGGCCGGCGTCATGGTCGCGACCGGGATCCGGGTCGACTCGCTGCTCGTCGAGGACGGGCGCGTCGTCGGCATCATGGCGGGCGGCGAGGAGATGCGCGCCGGGGTCGTCGTGGCCGCGGACGGCGTCAACTCGTTCCTGGCCCGCGAGGCCGGGCTGGTCGGCGAGCTGTCGGCGCACGCGGTCGGCGTCGGGGTCAAGGAGGTCATCGCGCTCGAGGCCGCGACGATCGAGGCGCGGTTCGGGGTCGGCCCCGGCGAGGGCGCGGCGACCCTCATGCTCGGCTGCACCGCGGGCGTCCACGGCGGCGCGTTCCTCTACACGAACGCCGACAGCGTCTCGATCGGCATCGTCGCGTCGCCCGACCAGGTGTCCGCGAGCGGCACGACGACGCACGGGATGCTGCAGGCCCTCAAGGCCCACCCGGCGGTGCGACCGCTCATCGCGGGCGGCACGACGCTCGAGTACGCCGCGCACCTCGTGCGCGAGGACGGCTGGCGTGGCGTGCCGAAGCGGCTCGCACGCGACGGGTTCCTGGTCACCGGGGAGGCCGCGGGGTTCGTGCTCAACCTCGGGTACACCGTGCGCGGCATGGACCTCGCGCTCGTGTCGGGCGTCGCGGCCGCGGAGGCGATCGTCGCGGGCGGCGACCTGGAGACCGCGTACCGCGCGGCCCTCGACCGGTCCGGCCTTCCCGCGACCATGCGTGCGGCCGACGGCTACGCCGACCTCCTGGGCATCGAACGCCTCTACCGGACCTACCCGGGCCTCGTGCTCGACGTCGTCCAGTCGGTGTTCACGGTCGACGCCCGCGCCCCCCGGCCGCTGCGCACGCAGGTCCGCGCCGCCATGCGTGCCCGACGTGTGCCGCTGCGTGCCGTCCTGCGCGACGGACTCGTCGGAGTGAGGTCGATATGAGCGCCCAGCCCCTCAGCGTCCCGGAGCTCCTCGGGCGCGACCAGTTCGAGGTCGACGAGGACGAGCCGCACATCGTCGTCGACGCCCGGATCTGCGCGACGTGCGTCGACAAGCCGTGCGTCGCGGTGTGCCCCGCGCAGCTCTACACGCTGGGCGCCGACGGCGAGCTGACCTTCGACCACGCCGGCTGCCTCGAGTGCGGCACGTGCCGGGTCGTGTGCCGGACGGGCGGGATCGTCCGGTGGACCTACCCGCGCGGCACGTTCGGCGTCAGCTACCGGCAGGGCTAGCGCCGCACCGGGCCGGCCCCGGCGCCGCGCGTCATCAGCAGAGATCGAACAAGTGAAGGAGCACCTGATGTGGTACCTCAACGAGGAGCGCGACGCGATCCTGCGCACGGTCCGGGAGTTCGTCGCGACCGAGGTCGCGCCGCAGGCGATGGAGATCGACGCGAGCAACGAGTTCCCGCTCGCGCTGTTCAAGCGGGCGGGTGAGCTCGGGCTGCTCGGGGTGTCGGTGCCCGAGGAGTTCGGCGGGCTCGGCGGCGACCAGACGACGCACGCGCTCGTCTACGAGGAGATCGCCAAGGCCCTGCCGGTCCTCACCGTCGCGATGGGGGCGCACAGCCTGCTCGCGGGTGGCCTGCTCGAGATGCTCGGCACGGTCGAGCAGAAGAAGCAGTACCTCGTGCCCGCCGCGGCCGGCGAGATCATCATGGCGTGCGGCTCGACCGAGGCCGTCGGCGGCGACAACCAGGTCGAGTTCCAGACGCGGGCCGTGCTCGACGGCGACGAGTGGGTGCTCGACGGCGGCAAGGTGCTCATCTGCAACATCGGCGTCGCGGACCTCTACGTCGTCATCGCCGTCACGGCCGACCACGTCGACCCCGTGACCAAGGCCGGACTCAGCGCGTTCCTCGTCCCCGCCGGCACCCCCGGCCTGGGGATCGGCAAGCCCGAGCACAAGCTCGGCTGGCACGGGTCGTCGACCGGCTCGCTGTCCTTCACCGGCTGCCGCATCCCGAAGGAGAACCTCCTCGGCCCGCTCGGCGGGTGCCTGCAGGCGATGTTCGTCAGCGCGACCGCCGAGTTCCTCAGCTGCGGCCCGGTCAGCCTCGGCATCGCCGAGGGCGCTTACGCGATGGCGCTCGCCTACAGCCTCGAGCGTGAGCAGCAGGGGCTCGCGCTGTTCGACCGGTTCCAGGTCACGCGCCACAAGCTCGCGCGCATGTGGGGCGAGATCGAGTCGCTGCGAGCGCTCGTGTACTCGACCTACGCCGAGCGGGACCGCGGCGAGCTCTGCCTCGCGACGGGCCGGCTGCTCAAGGTCAAGGGCGCCGAGGTCTCCGAGTACGTCGGCCGCGAGGCCATCCAGCTGTTCGGCGGCGTCGGCACCGTCGTCGACACCGGCGTCGAGCGGTTCTGGCGCGACGCCAAGGTCATGGCGATCGGCGGCGCGTCCGTCGAGGCGCTCCAGGACGTCATCGCCGGCCTCATCAAGCGGAAGCTCGCCTGACCGCACCGCAACCATCCACCCAACCACCCCATCCACGCAGCACTGTTCAAGGAGGAACGTCATGCAGGACTACCAGGGCAAGGTCGTCGCGATCACGGGTGCGGCGAACGGCATCGGCAAGGAGCTCGCGCTCCGGTTCGGGGCCGCGGGCGCACGTCTGGCGCTCGCGGACATCGACGCCGACCACCTCGGCGCGCTGCGCAAGGAGCTCGAGGACTACGGCGTCGACGTGTTCGAGTCGGTGTTCGACGTGCGCCACTTCGACGACATGGAGGCGTTCGCCGTCCGGACCGTCGCGACGTACGGCGCGGTCGACCTGTTCTTCAACAACGCCGGCGTCATCTCGGTGGGCACGATCTGGGACCAGCCGCTCGCGGACTGGGACTGGCTGCTCGACGTCAACGTCAAGGGCGTCGTGCACGGCATCAAGGCGTTCGTGCCGAAGATGATCGCGCAGGACACCCCGTGCCGGATCATCGACACCGCGTCGATCGCAGGCCTGCTCACGGTCGAGAACTCGCCCGCGTACGTCGCGAGCAAGTTCGCGTCGCTGTCCCTGACCGAGGTGCTCGAGCTGCAGCTGCAGGGGATCGGCTCGAAGGTCACGGCTCACGTCGTGTGCCCCGCCGTCGTGCAGACCGACCTCGACAACTGCTTGCGGCACCGTGACCCGAGCACGTACGACGCGACCGACCCGTACTACGCGACCGACGACTTCCGTGCGAAGACCGCGGTCGTCACGGGCTCGATCCCGCTCGGGCTGCCGGTCTCGGACGCGGTCGAGACGATCATCACCGAGATGGAGAAGGGGACCTTCTACATCCTCACGCACCCCGCCTACAACCCGGCGATCACGGGCCGAACTGCGGCGATCGTCGCGGGTGTGCGGCCCAAGCTCGTCGTGCGCTGACCCGACCACTCCCCACCGACCTGACCCTGGCAAGGAGCAGCACCGTGTACCCGTATGAGAAGAAGTACGACCACGTCGTGACCGTCGAGAAGGACGGCCACGTCGCGACGATCACGCTCGACTGCGCGGAGAACCTCAACCGGTTCGGCGAGCAGCTCATCGACGAGCTGGGCGCCGCGCTCGACGACATCCACTGGGACGACGAGATCCGCGTGGCGATCCTGCGCGGCACCGGGCCGGTGTCGTTCGGGCCCGGCGACCTCGACATCATCAAGACGAAGCTCGCGAAGAACCTGACGTCCGCGCGCGAGGTCATGTTCGAGATCTCGGCCCTGCTGAAGAAGCTGTACACGATCCCGGTGCCGGTCATCGGGCTCGCGGAGGGCGCGTGCCTCGGTGGCGGCTGCAACCTGCTGCTGTCGACCGACATCGTGGTCGCGTCCGAGCAGGCGTCGTTCCACGAGCTGTTCGTCAACTACGCGCTCAGCCCGGACACGGGCGGGCTGTGGGCGCTCCAGCGCCTCGTCGGCCCGATGAAGGCCAAGGCGCTGTGCATGCTCGGCGAGCCGATCGGTGCGCAGGCCGCGCTCGACATGGGCATGGTCTACGAGGTCGCCCCGGCCGACGAGGCGTACGCCCGGGCCCGCGCCCTGGCCGACAAGATCGCCGAGAAGTCCCCGGTCGGCATCAACCACGTCAAGCAGATCTCGAACCGGCTGCACGACTACTCGATGGACACGTACTTCCAGATCGAGGGCGACTACCTCGCGCTGGGTGCGCTGAGCGCCGACTTCATCGAGACGAGCGTCGCCGCGGCACAGAAGCGGGCCCCGGAGTACAAGGGCTTCTGAACCGGGCGGGCACGACGACGGCGGCGCCGGAACCTTCGGGTACCGGCGCCGCCGCGCCCGTCTCCGTGCGCCCTCAGAGGGCGAGCGGTGCCAGCAGCTCGCGGAGCGTCATCGGCCGCCGACCCGTGAGCCGTTCGACCGTGTCCGTGACGAGGGCCAGCTCGCCGGCGGCGATCGCGGTGTAGGTGGAGACCCAGGCGTCGACCTGCCAGTCGGGGGCGCCGTAGGACGCGCGCGACGCGTACGCCTCCTCGATCGTCTCCGGGACGTAGGTCGTCGGGCGGCCGGTCACCTCGGTGATGATCTGAGCGGCCTCCGCGAGGCTGAGGGCTTCGCGACCCGTGAGCTCGTAGGTCGCGCCGGCGTGCGCGTCGGGGGCGAGGAGGATGCCGGCGGCGACCCGCGCGACGTCGGCACGAGCCACCCCGCCGACCAGGCCGTCGCCTGCGGGGCCTCGGATGACGCCGTCGGGCCCGGCGAGGTCCGGCAGGAAGTCGAGGTAGAAGCTGTCGCGCAGGATCGTGTGCGGGATCCCGACCGCGCGCAGGTGCTCCTCGGTGGCCCAGTGGTCTCGCGCGAGCGTGAAGGTGGCATCGGGTGCAGCGCCGAGGAACGACGTGTAGACGACGTGGCGGACCCCGGTCCGGGCGGCCGCGTCGATGAAGGTGCGGTGCTGGGCGAGCCGGTCGACGCTCTCGGCGGCCGAGACCATGAGCAGCACGTCGACGCCGTCGAGCGCGTCCACTGACTGATCGAGGTCGCCGTACGTCGCCACGGCGACCTCCGACCCATGGAGCTGCGGGGCGCGCGCGGCCGAGCGGACGACGAGCCTCAGCCGCGCCCCCTCGCGCGCCAGGTCGTGGGCGACGAGGCCGCCGACGTGTCCGGTGGCGCCGGTGACCGCGATGAGTCCTGTCGTGGCGTGGGGTGAGGGTGATCCCGTCATGCCCCCATGATGGATCGGTGCCGCCCCGGGCGCCCACCGCATCGCGCCCGGACGCTGCCCACGAGTGGTTCGATGGCGACATGAACGGATCTCCGGTCGAGGCTGTCCTGCTCACGGACGCGCGGCTCATCGGCGCTGCGCGCCCGGTCGACGTGCTCGTCCGCGACGGTCGGGTCGTGGCGGTCGGTCCCCGGGACACGGTGGACGGTCGAGCGGGGGTCGAGCAGATCGACCTCGACGGTCGGACGGTCGTCCCGGGTCTCTGGGACGCGCACACGCACATGACGCAGTGGGCGCTCGCGCGGCGACGGGTCGACCTGTCGGGGGCGTCGTCGGCTGCCGAGGCCGTCGCGATCGTCGCCCGTCGGCTCGCGGAGCAGCCGCCGCCCGACGGCGTGCCGCTCGTCGGCCACGGGTTCCGCGACGGGCTGTGGCCCGACGTCCCGACCGCGGCCCTGCTCGATGCGGCCGTGGGGGAGACGCCCGTCGTGCTCGTGTCGGGCGACCTGCACTCGGGATGGCTGAGCAGTGCCGGGCTCCGGCTCGTCGGCGCGGGTGAGGGGTCGAGCGGGCTGCTGCGCGAGGGTGCGTGGATGCCGTTCACGGCCGCGCTCGACCACGTGCCGGACGACGTCGCGGACGCCTGGGTCGACGAGGCCGCGCGCGCCGCGGCAGCCCGCGGCGTCGTCGGTGTCGTGGACTACGAGATCGCCGACAACCTCGACGTGTGGCGTCGTCGGATGGCGCACGGCTCGACAGCGCTGCGGGTCCGGGCCGGCGTGTGGGAGGCGTTCCTCGACCGCGTCGTCGCTGAAGAGCTCGCGACGGGCGACGTCGTCGTCGGCACGGGCGGGCTGCTCGCCCAGGGCCCGCTGAAGGTCATCACCGACGGCTCGCTCAACTCGCGGACGGCGTTCTGCGTCGACCCGTACCCGGACCTCACCGGCGACGGCGCGCGCGGCGTGCTCTCGATCCCGCCCGAGCTGCTCGTCCCGCTCATGGGCTACGCGCACGCGCACGGCCTGACCTGCGCGATCCACGCGATCGGCGACACCGCGAACACCCTGGCGCTCGACGCGTTCGCCACGACGGGTGCGCGCGGCAGCATCGAGCACGCCCAGCTCCTTGACCCGGCCGACCTCCCGCGGTTCGCCGAGCTCGGGCTCGTCGCGAGCGTCCAGCCCGAGCACGCGATGGACGACCGCGACGTCGCCGACAGGCACTGGCACGGGCGCACCGACCGCGCGTTCATGTTCCGCTCGCTCGTCGACGCCGGGGTCACGCTCGTGCTCGGCTCCGACGCGCCAGTCGCGCCGCTGGACCCGTGGATCGCGATCGACGCCGGCGTGACGCGCGCCCGCGACGGCCGCGAGCCGTGGCACCCCGAGCAGCGCCTCGACCTGCGCACCGCGCTCGCGTCGTCGACCGACGGCCGTTCGCTCACCCTGGCCGTGGGCGCGCCGGCGGACCTCGCGGTGCTCGACGTCGACCCGGACGACCAGGTCGACGCACCCGGCGGGCTGCGGGCGATGCCGGTCGCGGGCACGTTGCTCGCGGGTCGCTGGACGCACCGGACGTTCTGACCGGTCCTCCCGGCGCTGGCAGCAGATGGTCGACCATCCGATGCCAGCGAGCTCGGCGAGCAACGCTTGTCCGGCTGGCCGGTCATGGCTCGGCGACCGCGCGTGCCCCAGGATGTACCCGTGCGCGCCGTCATGATCGAGGAGTTCGGGGCCCTGCCCACCGTCCAGGACGTCCCGGCGCCCGCGTGCCCGACGGCGGGTGTGGTGGTGAAGGTCGAGGCCACGGGCGTGTGCCGCAGCGACTGGCATGCGTGGCAGGGCCATGACTCGGACGTCACGCTCCCGCACGTGCCGGGGCACGAGCTCGCGGGAACCGTCGTCGAGGTCGGGCCGGAGGTGCGCGACTGGGCCGTGGGCGACCGGGTCACGGTGCCGTTCGTCAACGCGTGCGGCGACTGCGCGGCGTGCCGGGCGGGCGAGCAGCAGGTGTGCGAGCGCCAGACGCAGCCAGGCTTCACGCACTGGGGCTCGTTCGCCGAGCTCGTCGCGCTCGACCACGCGGACGTCAACCTCGTCCGCCTGCCCGAGGGCATGTCGCCCGTGACCGCCGCGGGGCTCGGCTGCCGGTTCGCGACGGCCTACCGCGCGCTCACCGTCCACGGCCGGATCCAGCCCGGTCAGTGGGTCGCCGTCATCGGGTGCGGTGGTGTGGGCCTGTCGGCCGTCATGATCGCGGCATCTCTCGGGGCCCAGGTGATCGCCGTCGACGTCTCGCGCGCAGCCCTGGTGGCGGCGCACAAGTTCGGCGCGACGCTCCACGTGGACCCCAGAACGCTGGGCACGGGCTCGCCGGCGGACGTCGGCGCGGGGATCCGTGCGCTGACCGACGGCGGTGCCCACGTGTCGCTCGACGCGCTGGGCTCGCCCGCGACCGCTGCGGCGTCCGTCCTGAGCCTGCGTCGGCGCGGCCGGCACGTGCAGGTCGGCCTGCTGCTCGGGGACCAGGCTGCGCCCCGGCTGCCGATGGACCGGGTCATCGCCTGGGAGCTCGAGCTGTACGGCAGCCACGGCATGGCCGCGCACGAGTACCCCGCGATGCTCGAGCTGATCGACGCGGGCGTGCTGCGCCCCGAGCAGCTCGTGGGCCGGGTCGTCCGGCTCGACGACGCACCGGACGCGCTCGCGGCGATGGGTGGGCCGGTGGGGTCGACGGGGATGACGATCGTCGTCCCGTGAGCTGCCGTCGGGGCCGACCGAACCTGGGCAGACCCTTGCACGCATAGGTCGTCGCGCGATATATATCGCGCATGGCCTTCCGGATCACCGAGCAGTCCTACCTGGTGCTGCTCGCGCTCGCTGAGGAGCCCCGCCACGGCTACGGCGTCGTGCAGGCGGTCCTCGAGCTGTCCGACGGCTCGGTGAAGCTCGGCGCGGGCACGCTGTACGGGATCCTCGACCGGCTCGTGGCCGCCGGGATGGCCGAGGCGTCGGGCGAGATCGTCGTCGACGGCCGACTGCGCCGCTACTACCGGCTGACTGAGGCGGGCCTCGGGGCCTTGACCGAGGAGACCGCGCGGATCAGGGCGCTCGCCCGACGCGCCCAGCGGGTTCTCGGTGCGGCACCGCGCCCAGCGCTGGGCGGCATCTGATGGACGCGATCCAGAGGAATCCGTCATCGGGGCGCACCGAATCCTCTGGATCCCGTGACGGTGCAGCGCTCGGGCCCAGGTTTGAGCGGTCCGTTGGGTTCTGGTTGCGGGCGTAACCGCGGCGGTGGCGTGCGGTGCGGGCGGCCGAGGTCACCGCGGTGCTCGCCGACATCGCCGGTCCGGGCGCGCGTCGGCTGGATGCGGCCGCGGCATTCGGCCTGGTCCGCGGCGGCTGGGCGACGCGCTGGCGCAAGCACCCGCCGCTCGGCGTCTACCTCGGCTACCGCCTGTACGACAGACCGATCCGGGAGGACTTCCGGGAGTGGGCGCGCGACGACATCGAGGGCCCGTGGTTCCCGGCCCGGTACGCGGTGGGGGTTTCGTGGACGCTCGTGTTCCTAGGGGCCCTCAAGGCCATGACCGGTTCGCAGTCCTGGGTCTGGTTCACCCTGCTGCTCGGTGTCGTCGCAGGCGTGTGCGTGCTTCCCGACCGGAGGCGTTCGCGGGCCGCCCGCCGACACCTCGCACTGCGTGCCGGCGAGCGGATCGTCCCCGGCGCGCTCGTCGAGGGGCTCGGTCCACGTCGCCGACTGCGCGCGCGCGGGACGCTTGACGCCGCGGGCTGGGCACTGGCACTCATCGGCGCCGCGGGACTGTCCACCACGTGGGCGCTCTCGCCGCTGCTGCTGGCGACGGTCGCTGTCGCCGCGGCGGTCGGCCTCGGGCTTGCGCCGATCGTCCGACGTCGGCTCCGGCGGCGGATCGCCGCCTGCCCGCAGCAGCCGCACCGGGACATGGTCACGAGGAGTCCTCGCGCCTGGGCCGGCAGCGTCGGCGCCGTGGCCGTCATGTGTGTCGCTGTGGCAGTCTCCCTCCGCGGCGCGCGCGTCGTTCCGGACGCGGTGGTGTGGCTCCTGACCACCGGCCGCCTGGTGCGCGAGGTCACCGGGCTCCTCGTCCCGGTCGCGCTCCTCGCCCTGCCGGGAGTCGCCGTGGCGGCCCAGGTCGTCCGACGTGCAGGCTCGGAGGCCGACGGACTCTCGGTGTCCGATGTGCGGTCGATCGTGCTCCGCGGCCGCGCGCCACGGGTCGACGAGGCGCGACTCGGTCTGGTGAACGTCGGCCTGGCCTCCGCGGACGGTCCGGTAGTGGCGGACGAGGGGGTCACCATCACCTTCCTCGCCGGGCAGCGGCCGCCACGTCGCCGGGTCGGGGCCTGCGGAGCGCTGACCGCCACCCTCGTCCTCGTAGGTGCCTGCGCCGTGGCCTGGTCGTCCGCGGCACTGATCGGCCCGACGACGCCCCGACTGACATCCTGCGCGACGAGCACCGAGCCAGGCGCGGCGCGCTGCCCCGAGTGGGTAGCCGCGCCGATCGGCGGCGCTCGGGTGGCCGTCGTCCTCGCGCTCGTCGTCGCCGTGGTGGTGGGTCTAGCCTGCGTCCCGCTCGTTCGAGGCAGACTCCGCCGGCTCGCCACACGGGTGCCACGACAGCCGCACCGCGAGCTCGTCGCCCTGTCCGCGCCGGTCCGCATCGCCGTCGCCGCCGGGGTGGCGCTGATCGTCGCGGAGGCGACCCTCGAGGCAACAGGCCGACTCGTTCTGGTTGCCTCGGTCGTCCTCGGCCCGGTAGCGCTCCTCGCGCTGCCCGGCGTGGCGGCGGCGTGGCAGTTCGTCCGCCGCGTGCCCGACGCGAGCGGACTGGCAGGGTCGGACGTGCTCCGGGTGGCGCTGCGGGGCCGACCCCCCGAGGTCGATCGCGCTCGTCGCGTCCTCGCGCCGACGAGGGGCGTCGTCCCGGTCGGGACGATCCTGTCCGAGCAGCCGCTCGAGCTGGTGTCTCCGGTCGCCGAGTCTCAGCCGCCGGTCAATCGCACGTTCCAGCAGCGGGTGGTTCCCTCATGACGGGCTTCCACCGGTCGGTGGCGTTCTGGCTGCGCGCGTACCCGCGGCGGTGGCGTGCGGTGCGGGCGGCCGAGGTCACCGCCGTGCTCGCCGACCTCGCGGGACCGCCGCCGCGCCGGCTCGATGCCCGTGCCGCCGCGGGGTTCTGGTTCCCGCTCCGGACGAACCTCGCGGTCCAGATGTTCATGCTTCCGCTGCTCTGGGGTCTGCACAGCCCGTGGCCCTTCGACCGGCGGGGCCTCCTTGGTCTCGGGATCTGGCTCGCACTGATCACGGTGGGGCTGTGGAGGACGGCGCGGAACGCCGGTCGCCGCCTGTACCTTGGCCGGACAAACCCACCCGTACCGGTCACTCGGTCGGGCGACCGGACACCGCGCGCAGCTCGGTAGTCGGCGCCTCCGCCGCAAAGTCATGAGCTACCCGTGGGACTAGTCGTCGTCGACGTGCCACGAGAGGAACCACTGATGCGCCGCATCACTGTGACCATCGCGACCGCCGCCGTGATGGTCGTAGCAGCGCTCGCCGGCTGCTCCTCCTCCGGCCGGACGAGTCACACACCCGCGCCCGTCAGCGCTGCGGCTGCCGCGGAAGCAGCTGTCACTCCGGTCGTGCCTGCGGTCGACATCACTGCGCCTACGGTCGGGCAGTGCTGGACGCTCCCCGACCTGGCCTCAGGTCAGACGTGGCACACGTGGGAGGGCTCGCCAGCGGCGGACTGCACGGCCGAGCACAACGCCGTCACGTTCGCGGTCGCGCAGCTTCCCGATCAGGCGTACCCGGCCCCGGACGCCGAAGGTCACCCGGTCTTCACCGAAGCCGCCACGGCGGCGTTCAGGTCTGCCTGTGCCACGGACATCGAGCCACAAATCGTTGGGACACGCGTCCTCGCGTTCTCGTACCTCCCCACGTCCGAGCAGTGGGCTGCCGGAGCGCGATGGGCTCGTGCGACTTCGCGGTCCTGGCGCTCGGTCCGACCAGCGCACATGCCCTCGAGCCACTGACTGAGTTGCCGAACGAGCTCCTTGTCGGCTCACGCGACCACTTTCAGAAGTGCGTGGACACGCCTCTCGACGCGGCCACCAACGGGCCCAGCGCCGGGTGGGCCCAGGGCTCGTACGTCGACTGCGCCGGCCCGCACCAATGGAAGTACGGCGCTGGCGTGCCCCTGGCTGGACCGGAGTACATAGGTGAAGAGCAGTTGAGCGCCCAGGCGTGGCAGACGTGCAACGACCTCAACACGTTCCTGCACGGCAGGTACGTGGCCGCCTCGTGGCCCGCCACGCAGGCCGCATGGGACGGCGGCTCGCGCTACATCCACTGCTGGATCTCGCCCAAGGGCTGAGGTTGGTCATGGACGCGCGCCGCCTGTGCTGCGCCCCGTCGCACCCCGTCGTTCTCGCCATGCGGCCCGGCGACGAGTGCGGCACGGCAACTCGGTAGTCTGGCCCCACCCCTCCACCGCGAACTCAGGAGCCACCCGTGGGACGAGTCGTCGTCGATGTGATGCCGAAGCCCGAGATTCTCGACCCGCAGGGCAAGGCTGTCGCCGGTGCGCTGCCACGGCTCGGGTTCGTGCAGTTCACGAGCGTGCGCCAGGGCAAGAGGTTCGAGCTCACGTTCGACGGCCCGGTGACCGACGAGATCCTCGCGGCCGCCCGTGAGGCCGGCGAGCACGTGCTGTCCAACCCCGTGATCGAGGACGTCGTCGCGGTCTACGCGGACGAGTCGGCCGGGGCCGACGCCTGATGACGCGCATCGGCGTCGTCACGTTCCCGGGCACGCTCGACGACCGGGATGCCGCGCGTGCTGTCCGTCTCGCGGGCGCAGAGCCGGTGGCGCTCTGGCACGCCGACGCGGACCTGCATGCGGTCGACGCCGTCGTGCTGCCGGGCGGGTTCTCCTACGGCGACTACCTGCGCGCCGGGGCGATCAGCCGGTTCGCACCGGTCATGAGCTCGATCGTCGACGCCGCGAACGGCGGGCTGCCCGTGCTGGGCATCTGCAACGGCTTCCAGGTCCTCACCGAGGCGCACCTGCTGCCGGGGTCGATGATCAAGAACGACCACCTGCGGTTCGTGTGCCGCGAGCAGGTGCTGAGCATCGAGAACATCGACACGGCCTGGACGCGCGACTACACGCGCGGCGAGCGCATCACCGTGCCGCTCAAGAACCAGGACGGCCAGTACGTCGCCGACGAGCACACGCTCGACGAGCTCGAGGGCGAGGGCCGGGTTGTCTTCCGGTACCAGGACGTCAACCCGAACGGGTCGCGGCGCGGCATCGCCGGCATCGCGAACGCCGCGGGCAACGTCGTCGGTCTCATGCCGCACCCCGAGCACGCGGTCGAGGTGGGCTTCGGGCCCGACGGCGCCAAGGGTCCGCGCACCGGGACCGACGGGCTGCGGGTCTTCACCTCGGTCCTGCACGCCCTGGTCGGATGACCGCGCAGAGCGCCCAGGAGCCCGACGTCTCGATCGACCTCGTCGACTGGGACGACCCCGAGGCGACCCGGCTCCGGGTCGCGCAGCAGGCCGAGCTCCGCGACCTGTACGGGGACGACGACATCGGTCACACCATGACCGGCGAGTCCATCGTCGCGATGGTGCTGGTCCGCGTCGACGGGGTGCCCGCCGCGTGCGGTGCCCTGCGTGACGTGAGCGACGAGCTGGGCGCGGGCGTCGGCGAGCTCAAGCGGATGTACGTCGTGCCGGGGTTCCGCGGCCGTGGGCTGTCGCGGCTCGTCCTGACGGACCTCGAGGAGCGGGGACGCGCGCTCGGGTTCGGTCGGCTCATCCTCGAGACCGGTGTCCTGCAGTCCGAGGCGATCGGCCTGTACCTGACGGCCGGCTACACGCCGATCGAGAACTTCGGGCAGTACGCCGACGTCGCGGAGTCACGGTGCTTCGCGAAGGACCTGCACGCGACGCCCCGGCGTTCGGCCCGGGATACGGCTGCTGCTGGCTCGGCCCGGCCGGTCGCGGACGACAGCCGGAACACCGCGCCCGACGACGACGGCGTGCACGTCCGCCATGCCGTCACACTGCGCGCCGTCGGCTGGGACGACCCCGACGCCGTCCGGCTGCGTCGCGCGATGTTCGACGAGGAGAACCTGCCCCGGTACCCCGAGCTCGGACGGGCGATCGAGCGCATGGGTGGCTACGAGGTGAACGACGACGCCGAGGGTGCCGGTGCGCTCACGACACTCATCGCGGACGTCGACCGCGAGCCGGTCGCGTGCGTGGCGCTGCGGACGGCCGGACCCGGCGTCGGCGACCACACGGGCGAGCTCAAGAAGGTCTTCGTGCGGGGCAGTGCTCGCGGGCTCGGTCTGGCCCGGACGCTGCTCGCCGAGATCGAGGTGGAGGCTCGCGCTCGCGGGCTGGACCGGCTCGTCCTGCACACCGGGCGACGCCAGCCCGAGGCGATGACGCTCTACCTGTCGGTCGGGTACCGCCCGATCCCGCCCTTCGCGCCGTACGTCGGCGACCCGATCGCGATGTGCTTCGCGAAGGACCTCTGAGCCGGTCCGCTCGAGCAGGTCACGCCGGGAGCGCGTCCTGCGCGAGCGCCTCGCGGACGAGCGGCGCGACGACCGTCCCGTACAGCTCGATCGCCCGCATCGTGTGCTCGTGCGCGAGGGCGCCCTGCGAGATCTTCAGGTCGAAACGGTCGAGCCCGAGTGCCCGCGCCGAGCGCAGGATCTTCGTGGCGACGGTCTTGGGTGACCCGACGTACAGCGCACCGTCGGGCCCGGCAGCCTCCTCGAACGACGCACGCGTGGGGGGCGGCCAGCCGCGCTCACGGCCCAGGCGCCCGACGTACGTGCGGTAGTGCGGCCACACCTGGTCGAGCGCCTCGTCGTCGGTCGCAGCGATGTGGCCCGGCGAGTGCTGCCCGACGAGGCCGGGCCCGGTCCCGAGCTCGGCGAGCGCGCGGTGGTACAGCTCGACGAAGGGCAGGAAGCGGACGGGGTCGCCGCCGATGATCGCGAGCATGAGCGGCAGCCCGTGCCGCGCGGCGCGCACGACCGACTCGGGGCTCCCGCCGACGCCGACCCAGGTCCGCAGCCGCCCGTGCTCGATCGGTGGGTAGACGTCCTGCGCGGTCAACGGCGGCCGGGTCGTCCCGGACCAGGTCACCGGACCGCCCGCGAGCAGGTGGGTGAACAGGTCGAGCTTCTCCTCGAACAGCACCTCGTACTGGTCGAGGTCGAACCCGAACAGCCCGAACGACTCGACGAACGACCCGCGCCCGACCGTCACCTCGGCGCGCCCGGCCGAGATCGCGTCGAGCGTCGAGAACCGCTCGAACACGCGGATCGGGTCGTCCGACGAGAGGACCGTCACGGCTGACCCGAGCCGGATGTGCTCGGTGCGGGCCGCGATCGCGGCGAGGACGACCTCGGGCGCGGAGACCGCGAAGTCGTCGCGGTGGTGCTCGCCGACCCCGATGGCGTCGAGTCCGACCTGGTCCGCCAGGACGCCCTGCTCGACGACGTTGCGCAGCACCTGCGCCTGGCTGAGGGGGGTGCCGTCGGCGTCGTGCGTGACGTCCCCGAACGTGTCGATGCCGAGCTCGATGGTCATGCGTCCTCCTGAGGCGGGGACTCCGGACGCGCGGGCGGGCGGCCAGGTGTCAACCCCGACCGTAGCAAGCGCCGTGCGGGCGTCCCGGACAGGGTCTGGGCAGCGGCGACCTGACCGGTTAGTATCGGCGCGTGCTCCTGCAGACGTGTTGTCGCTGACCTGACAACCCCGCGCGCCCGCGGCCGACCGGCCCCCGCTGCGCACCTGCTCGTCAGCCCCCAGGACGCGACCCATGTCTCAGCTCATCCTCGACCGTCCCCGCACGGTCACGCCCGCACCCGCAGCAGCCCTCGCCGCCGTCCCCGAAGCAGTCACCGCCGTCGCCGGCACGCCTCGGTCCGCGACCCGCACGGCCGTCGCCGTCGGGGTCCCCTCCCCTCAGCCCGACGGCTCCGCACCGCTGCAGTTCCGGCCGGAGTCGGAGGCGGGTCTCGCGCTCGGCGCCGCCCGGGCCGACGTCGTGCGCCTCGGGTTCTCGGTGCAGGTCCCGTCGATCGCGGCGATGCGCGAGCTCGTCGCGGCCGTCGAGGAGGAGATCGCCGCCGTCGGGCGTGATCGCTCGACGGTCCGGATCGTCCTCGACATCGAGGTCGTCGTGGCCGACGACGACGCAGCGGCGCGCCGCAAGCGCGCCCTGCTCGGCCACCTCGACGCACTGGCCGGGATCACCTGGGCGCCGTCGGCGACGCGCGTCGTCGCGGCACCCCGGGGAGTCGTCGACGCCGCAGTGACCCTCGGCGAGCGGGTCGGGGCTGACGAGGTGGTGCTCGTCCCGCTCACCGGGAGCGCCGACGTCGAACGGCTGCGGCTCCTTGTCGTCGACCCTCGCAGCGCGGCCTGAGGCGTCGGCCAGGCGTCGGCGCTACGTGACGTCCAGCGGGAGCGCGAGCCTGCGCGGGCGGCTGACGCACCACGCGTCGAACGCGTCGGCGGCGAGCGCGGGCGAGAAGTGGTACCCCTGCGCCTCGTCGCACCCCATGCGCGCCAAGGCGTTGAGGGTGGTGACGCCCTCCACGCCCTCCGCGACGAGCGTCAGGCCGAGGCTGCGTCCGAGGTCCACGACGCTCCGCACGATCAGCGCCGCGCCCGGCTCCCGGGTCATCGGGATGACCAGGGACAGGTCGATCTTCAGCTCGGAGATCGGCAGCGTGCGGAGCTGGCCGAGGCTCGTGTACCCCGCGCCGAAGTCGTCGAGCGAGATCCGGATGCCGAGCGCCGCGAGCTCGCGCAGGACCCGTTCGGCCCGCACGGGCTCGATCATGATCGCCGTCTCGGTCACCTCGAGCTGAAGCAGCTCCGGCTCGACCTCGTGGATGGCGAGCAGGTCCGCGACCTGCGCGGCGAGGTCGGGGTCCAGCAGGTTCCGGGCCGACAGGTTCACCGAGACGGGCATCCGGCGGCCGGCCGTCGACCAGGCGCGCGCCTGGGCGAGCGCGGTGTCGAGGACCAGGTACATGAGGGGGGACACGAGACTGGTGTGCTCGGCGAGCGGGACGAACTCGCCCGGCAGGATGAGCCCGCGTTCGGGGTGCTGCCACCGGACGAGGGCCTCCGCGCCGACGAGGGCGCCGTCCCTGATCCGCACCTTGGGCTGGTAGTGCAGCACGAGCTCCTCGTGGTCGATCGCCCGGCGGAGCTCACCGAGCAGCGCGAGCCGCGTCGGGGAGTGCTGGTCACCGGTCGGGTCGTACGCCGCCACCCCGATCTGCTCGGCCTTCGCGACATACATCGCGACGTCGGCGCGCTGCAGCAGCGTCGTGCCGTCGTGTCCGTGCAGGCCCGAGAGGACGACCCCGATGCTGGCGTCCACATCAAGGTCGACACCCTCGACGCGGAACGGTGCCCTCAGTGCCGCCAGCACCAGCCGTGCCGCGCGGGTCGCTGCGTCGACGGTCGCGATGCCGGGGAGGAGGATCGCGAACTCGTCGCCCCCGAGGCGGGCCACCGTCGCATGCGCCACCACGACCGAGGCCAGCCGCTGCCCGACCTGGCGGAGCAGCTCGTCGCCGTAGCCGTGGCCGAACGTGTCGTTGATCTCCTTGAACCGGTCGAGGTCGATCAGGAGCAGCGCGATCTCGGTCGGCGGGCCGTCCCAGGCGCCGGTGCCCAGCGCCTGCTCGAGACGCTCCGTGAGCAGCGTCCGGTTCGGCAGGCCGGTCAGGGCGTCGTGCAGCGAGTCGTCGACGGCGCGCGCCCGTTCGGTGTCGAGCATCCGGCGGTTCGACCTGATGACGGACAGCAGCCCGGCCGCGACGACCAGGCCGACGAGCAGGACGGTCGGTGCCAGCCAGCGCGTGATGTTCTCGAGGCGGTTGAGCTCGGCGAGCTGGGTGACAGCGGCCAGCTCCCTCGTCTCGGCCGCGCGGGACACAGTGGCGGACATCGCGTCGAACGCCGGGTCGATCTTGGCGTTGTCGATGAGCAGCACCGCCGGGATGTCGCCCTCGTCGACCGCGGCGAACATGCGATCGATCCACATCAGGTAGGTCGTGTGGGCGACGCGCACGACGCTCGCCCGAGCACGGTCGTCCGCATCGCCGTGGTGGTCCACCTCGGCGAGCGCTGAGACGAGCTCGGCCGACGTCGCGTCGAAGCGAGCGCGAACCCCCGGGCTCGGCTCGAGCCGGTACTTGCGCCCGAGTGACTCCTCGGCAGCGATGGCGGTTGCGGCATGGGCGTAGGCGTCGGAGAGGTGGATGGCGGCGAGCGCACGGTCGGCCCCGGTCTCGAGCTCGCGGGACGACCACAGGCCGAACACCCCGACGAGCGCGATGACCAGGGCGAGCCCGGCGCTCGCCACAGCGACGACTCTCGCCCGAGGACGGGTGCCTCTCGCGCGGTGCGTCATCGACACCCGGCTTCCGGTCATGGACCCACGATCGCGTTCAGGATGACTTCAGCTGTCGAGAGTCTGATCGGTCAGCGGCGCCCGTGCATGAGTGACCTGACGGTCCGGCGCGACGTTGCGTCCGGACCGGCCTCGGCGACCAGCTCTCGTGGGCTCACCATGTCAGCCGCGCTTCCTGTGCGCTACTGGCTGATCAGAAAGCGGTCCCTCCGTCATCCGGTTGGCCTACCGGGCCCCGCCGCCTACCCGATGCGGCCGACCGCCTCGAGGCCCTCCAGAGCGCGGGACAGGTCGTCGATCAGGTCCGCAGGGTCTTCGAGGCCGACCGACAGCCGCACGGTCGCCTCGCCGATCCCGACCGCCGCACGCCCGGCGGGCCCGAGCTTGCGGTGGGTGGTCGTCGCGGGGTGCGTGACGATCGACTTCGCGTCGCCGAGGTTGTTCGAGATGTCGATGACACGCAGGGCGTCGAGGAAGCCGAACGTGGCCTTCTTCGCGTCGTCGGGGGAGACGCCGTCGGGCACGGCGAGGGCGACCGTGACGACCGTCCCCCCGCCGGTCTGCTGACGCAGCGCGAGCTCGTGCTGGGGGTGCGAGCTGAGGTACGGGTAGCGGACCGTCGCGATCGCGGGGTGCTGCTCGAGCCACGTCGCGAGCTGCAGGGCGGACGCCGTCTGGTGGCGCACGCGCAGCGACATGGTCTCGAGCCCCTTGAGGAGGACCCACGCGTTGAACGGGCTCAGTGACGGGCCGGTGTTCCGGATGAACGTCTGCACCGAGCCGTGGATGAACTCGTCGGTCCCGAGGATCGCGCCACCGAGCACGCGGCCTTGGCCGTCGATGTGCTTGGTCGCGGAGTACACGATGACGTCCGCGCCGAGCTCGAGCGGCCGGGACAGCACGGGCGTGGCGAACACGTTGTCGACGACGACGACGGCACCTGCGGCGTGGGCGAGCGCGCTGACGGCTGCGATGTCGACGAGGTCCTGCATCGGGTTGGACGGCGTCTCGAAGAACACGACGTCCGCCGGGGTGGCGAGCGCCGCCGCCCACTGCTCGGGCACGTGGCCGTCGACGTAGTCGGTCCGCACGCCCCACTTCGCGAGGATCTCGTCGAAGATCACGACCGTCGAGCCGAACAGTGCGCGTGACGCGACGATCCGCGAACCGGAGCGCACGAGCGCCGCGAGCGCCGTGAAGACTGCCGACATGCCGCTGGCGGTGGCGTAGGCCGCCTCGGCGCCCTCGATCAGGCGCAGCCGCTCCTCGAACGTCGAGACGGTCGGGTTGCCGTAGCGCGAGTACAGGAAGCGGTCGACCTCGCCGCCGAAGGCCGCCTCGGCCTCACCGGCGGTCGGGTACGCGTAGCCCTGCGTGAGGAACAGCGCCTCGGACATCTCGCCGAACTCGCTGCGGACGAGCCCACCGCGGACCGCGAGCGTGTCCGGGCGCAGGGACTCGCGAGGGGAGCGGCGGGCGTCCCAGTCGCCGGGACCGGGGGTGCGACGCGCGCCGCCCACGCTCACGGCTGCGTCCAGGGCAGCCCGGCGGCGCGCCAGCCCTGGGCCCCGCGGTGGCCGTCGGGTCCGACGTTGCCCTCGAACCCGTCGAGGACGTTGTACGCGGGGCCGTAGCCGGCGGCGGTCGCAGCCGTGGCTGCGGCGACCGAGCGGACGCCTGAGCGGCACAGGAAGACGACGGGTCGCTCGTCGCCGGGCGTGAGCCCGGCAGCCGCGAGGGATGTCAGGAAGTCGGGGTTGGGCTGGCCGCTCGGGTAGGTCGACCACTCGATCAGCGCGGCGCGTCGCCCGAGGGACGACGTGTCGGGCACGCCCACGTAGCGCCACTCGGCGTCGGTCCGGACGTCGACGAGCAGCGCGCGCTCGTCGGCTGCGAGGAGGTCCCAGGCCTGCTGGGGGGTCAGGTCGCCTGCATAGCTGGTGCTCATACGAGCCTCGTCTCAGGGGTCGGGTTGGTGGGCAGGACGACGGCCTGCCCGGCGAGGACGCGGTCGCAGTCGAACGTGAGCGTCGGGCCGCCGTGCAGCACGTAGCCGTCGTCGAGCGCGGCACTCACGCGCTCGCAGAACGACCGGTCGTCGGGGCCTGTCAGCAGTCGGTAGCGCAGCCGCGACTGTGGCGGCGATGGCGTGTCGTCGTCACGTGCGGGGTCGGGTGTCGTGCTCATTGCGCCTCCATCGGTCCTGGCGGTAGCACCCACGGCCGAGCACTGTTCATGCTCGCGGGTTGCTGCGGCGTCGTCGAGCCAGATCTCTCAGCCGCTCTGGATGGTGACCGAGATCGTAGGCCCGTCGCGCGGCGCGGTCCAGTCCTCGGACATCATGTCCGCGATCCGAGACAACCCGGATCTTCGTTGACACTGCCGTGGGCGAGCGGCGATCCTCGTGGAAGGTCACGAGTGCCAGCAGATAGCCCCGGCTTGCTGGCCGGCAACCCTCCTCCGCGGTGGGGTGCCCCGGGTGACGACCTGGCCGTCCGCCGTTCGGTGGACAGCAAGCGCGGGGTGCTCGCACATCGGCTCCCCACAGATCTGCCGAGGAGTGCCATGTCTGTCACCACCGAGCGCGCCGTCTGCGCGGCCCCGTCCACCCAGCTCCCGCTGCTTCCCGTCGTCGGCTCGGCCACGCAGGTGCCCCTAATCGACGGCACCTCACGGACCTACGCGAACCTCGACTACGCCGCGAGCGCCCCCGCCCTCGAGGCCGTCGCGGCGCGCGTCACCGAGGTCCTGCCGCTCTACGCCTCGGTCCACCGCGGTGCCGGGTACCTGTCCCAGGTCTCGACGGCGCTGTACGAGGCGTCGCGTCAGACCATCGCGCGGTTCGTGGGCGCCCGGTCCGACGACGTCGCGATCATCACGCGCAACACGACCGACGCGCTCAACCTGCTCGCGAACATCGTCCCCGCGGGGCCTGACGGCACGCCGGGGCGCGTGCTCGTCCTCGACCTCGAGCACCACGCGAACCTGCTGCCGTGGGGGCTGGGGACGAGCCGTGCGTCGACCGTCCTGCCCATCGAGCCGACCGTCGCCGCGTCCCTCGCCGCCCTCGCCGCCGAGCTCGCGACGACCGCCTATGCACTCGTCGCGGTGACCGGCGCATCGAACGTCACCGGCGAGGCCCTACCGGTCGCGGATGTCGTCAGGCTCGCGCACACTGCAGGGGCGCGGGTCGTCGTCGACGGCGCGCAGCTCGTCCCGCATCGCGGCTTCTCGCTCGCCGCCACCGGCGCGGACTACGTCGCCTTCTCCGGCCACAAGACCTACGCGCCGTTCGGTGCAGGCGCCCTCGTGGGCCGCCGGGACTGGCTGGACGACGGTGCCCCGTACCTCGCAGGGGGAGGCGCGGTGCGCGACGTGCGGGCCGACCGGACGCTCTGGCAGCCGGCTCCGGCCCGCCATGAGGCCGGGTCCCCGAACGTCATCGGTGCGATCGCGCTCGCCGAGGCATGCGAGGTCCTGGCCGCGCTGCCCGACGGCGCGCTCGCGGCCCACGAGCTCGCGCTCCGGACCCGGCTCGTGGCCGGCCTCGACGCGATCGCCGGGGTCGAGGTGCTGCGCATCTGGCCCGACTCGACCGAGCCCGTCGGGGTCGTGACGTTCACGGTCGAGGGCCACGACCCGGGCCTCGTGGCCGCCTACCTCGCCGCCGAGCACGGCATCGGCGTGCGCGACGGCCGGTTCTGCGCCCACCCGCTCCTTGTCCGGCTGGGCGCACCCGGCGGAGCGATCCGCGCGTCGGTCGGTGTCGGCACGCCCGGCGAGGCGGTCGACCGGCTGCTGACCGCGCTCACGGACTACCTCGCCACCGGGCCACGTGCCCGGTACGTCGTCGAGGACGGCTGCTGGGTCGTCGCCGACGACACCCGGCCGCTGATCCCCGTGCACGGCCTCGACGGGCTCGCGGCGACCGCCGCGGCGTGCGGGCCTGCCGTCGAGTGAGCGCGGCACGCTAGCGTCGCAGCCGTGACGAACCAGCTCGCGCGGAGGCTCGGCACCGGCTCGGCGGTGATGATCGGCCTCGGCTCGATGATGGGCGCCGGGGTGTTCGCGGCGTTCGGTCCCGCGGCCCGCGCGGCCGGCAGCGGGCTGCTCGTCGGTCTTGCGATCGCGGCCCTGGTCGCCGTCGCCAACGCCACGTCGTCGGCGCAGCTCGCGGCCGTGTACCCGACGTCGGGCGGGACGTACGTGTACGGGCGCGAGCGGCTCGGGCCGTGGTGGGGGTACCTGGCCGGGTGGGGGTTCGTCGTCGGCAAGCTCGCGTCGTGCGCGGCGATGGCGCTGACGTTCGCCGCGTACGTCGCACCGCCCGGATGGCAGCGACCGTTCGCGGTCCTGGCCGTCGTGGGGCTCGCCGCCGTCAACTACCGGGGGATCACGCGGACCGCGCGGCTGACGGTCGTGCTCGTCGTCGTCGTGCTCGCGGCGCTCGCGGTCCTCGTCGCGGCGAGCGCGGCAGGCGGCGGCGCCGAGGCCGACCGGATCGGCCTCGACGGCGTCCTGCACGCCGGGCCGTACGGGATCCTCCAGGCTGCCGGCCTGCTGTTCTTCGCGTTCGCCGGGTACGCACGGCTCGCGACGCTCGGCGAGGAGGTGCGCGACCCGGCACGGACGATCCCCCGGGCGATCGTCCTGGCCCTCGGGATCA